>BQJS01000235.1 GCA_021604825.1 Phycisphaerae bacterium
GTCATTCGGCACCCGGCATTTCAGAAGGGCGAATACGATACGCACTTTTTGGATACGTTCGACTTTCAGGAAAACGAAGAAATCCCCGACGAGGTGTTGGTCGCGGCTGCGATGCTGGCCCGGGATAAGAAAGCTGCGTCACTCGGTAGTCAGTCGGCTGTAGCATCTACGGCGTCACCTTGGCATGATGCCGGGCGTTGGCGAAGCGTGTAACCGACGGCTTAAAGGAACGACCAATCACCATGGCCCGCAAGACGATGCTTCAACACGTAAGTCGCCCAGAACCCATCAGCGTTTCTGCGGAAACGATTGGCGATCGATCGTCCAATGAGTTTCGCGTCACCGTGGGCGAGCGCACGCACGAAGCTGAGATCGAGCTTTCGCCCGACGGTTCTGGATGGATGCGGTTGGGCGGAAAGGTCGATCGTTTCTTTGGAAGTCGGCGCGGCGACGATGTGCAGGTTTGGTATGGTGGCCGCGTTTATGAGTTCAAGATTGTCGATGCCAATCAATCAACAGGTGCGGCGAAACGAGGAACGCTTCTGCCGGAATTAACCGCGCCGATGCCCGGAACGATTCTCCGCATTCTTGTCTCCGATGGCGATGTGTTGGTGCCGCATCAACCGCTGATCATCATGGAATCGATGAAGATGGAGATGACGATTGCTGCGCCGGCGGCTGGTCGGGTGAAGGAAGTGACCTGCGCCGAGGGCGAACTTGTCGAGATGGGGGCGCTGTTGGTCCGACTGGAGGAAGCCGGCGATGAGTGAGTCGCTTCCGAAGAAAGTTCGCATCGTCGAGGTTGGCCCGCGCGACGGATTGCAGAACGAAGCGCAGGCGATCGATACCGATCAGAAGGTTGCGTTCATTCAAAAGCTTGTCGATGCTGGTCATTGCGACATCGAAGTTACTTCGTTCGTTCATCCCAAAGCCGTTCCGCAACTCGCCGACGCTGCCGACGTGATAGCGCAGCTTCCGAACTTTGACCAAGGACGCTACAGCGCGCTCGTGCCCAACGATCGCGGTCTTGATCGGGCGATCGAAAGCGGCATCAAACGCATCGCCGTATTCACCGCCGCATCCGAAACGTTCTGCCAGAAAAACATCGGTATGAGCCGAAACGAATCCCTCGCTTTGTTTGACAAGATTTGCACACGGGCGATGGGCGCGGGGCTTTCGATTCGCGGGTACGTATCGACCTGTTTCGTCTGCCCGTACGAAGGCGAGATTGGCGAGGCGGTCGTTTCGGAGACGACACGAGCGCTGCTCGATATGGGCGTGGATGAAGTTTCGGTGAGCGATACGATTGGTGCCGCGTCTCCGAGGGATGTGGAGCGGGTGTTGTTGCACGTTTTTGAAACCTCCCCGCGGGAGGCAATCGCGCTGCATTTTCACGATACGTTTGGCACGGCCCTCGCCAACGTCTGTGAGGGTTTGCGGCTGGGCGTGACGACGTTTGACGCCTCATCCGGTGGGCTTGGCGGGTGTCCGTTTGCGCCCGGAGCGACCGGGAATCTTGCCACCGAGGACTTGGTTTATCTGCTCGATCGGATGGGCATCGAGTCGGGGATCGATCTGAATCGGCAGGCTGAGGCGTCGCGTTACATTTCCGGTGTGTTGGGGCGAAAGCTGCCGAGTCGGCAACTCCAACGGTTGGACGCAGCGTGCGGGAATTGATGTATGCAGACGTGCCTTTTCTCCCGAGTTTGATACAGTCTTAATGTCGATCGACTCTATGGTGCCCCGCCCTTCTAGGGTGGGGCACCCAATATGACGCTTGTCGTTGAACGTTCGGGAATGGAAAGTTTTTATGAGCAACACGTGCAGCAATATCGAACAAGCGTTTGAAGATCTTCGTGCGGGTAAGATGGTCATCCTGGTCGATGATGAGGATCGCGAAAATGAAGGCGACCTTGTCATGGCGGCTGAGATGGTCACGCCTGATGCGGTCAACTTCATGCTGAAGGAAGCCCGCGGTGTATTGTGCATTTCGATGACGCGCGAACGCTGCGAAGCACTCAACTTGCACAAGCAAACGTCGGAGAACACGACGCGTTTCGGCACGGCGTTCACCGTGACGGTTGATGCCCACTCGCGTTTTGGCGTGACGACGGGCGTGTCGGCGTCGGATCGATGTAAGACGATCGAAGTGGCCTGCGCCGAAGACACGCGTCCAAGCGACTTGGCAAGGCCCGGTCATGTTAATCCGTTGATGGCGTCTGATGGCGGTGTGTTGGTGCGCTCGGGACAAACCGAGGGCGCGGTCGATCTGTGCAAGCTCGCCGGATTGAAACCGATGGGCGTGCTGATCGAAATCATGAACGACGACGGCACGATGGCCCGTCGCCCGTCGCTGGAAGTTTTTGCGAAGAAGCACGGCCTCAACATCTACTCCGTCGCGCAAATCATAGAGTATCGCCAACAGCGTGAACAATTCGTACAACGAGGCGAAGTCATCAAACTGCCGACCAAGCACGGTGAATTCACGTTGATCGAATACTCTTCACCGGTGGATCGTGAACCACACTTGGCGCTTTGCTGCGGTGGTATCGGTCCGGCCAGCGATGGCGGTGCGTCGGTTCCACACGAGGAGCCGGTGTTGGTTCGAGTGGAATCGGAGTGTATGACTGGCCACGTGTTTGGAAGTCAGCGCTGTGATTGTGGCAGCCAATTGAACCACGCGATGGAGTTGATTCAGAAAGAGGGCAAGGGCGTGTTGATCTATTTGCGGCAGGAGGGTCGCAGCATCGGACTGCACAACAAGCTTCGGGCATACAGTCTTCAGGACGGCGGGCTGGATACGGTGGAAGCCAACGAGAAACTCGGCTTGCCTGCCGATCGACGCGATTACGGCGTCGGGGCGCAGATTTGTCGCGACCTTGGTTTGCAGCGTTTGCGCATTTTGACCAACAACCCCAAGAAGGTGAATCGGTTGGAGGTTTACGGAATCGAGATCGTCGAGCAACTGCCCATCGAGATTCCGCCAAATGCCCACAACAAGGGTTATCTTTCAACCAAGAAGCAGAAGATGGGACACACGCTTGACCAGGTTTGAGCGAACGTGGGGGTGTCGATGTTCTTGACACTTTGGCCATCTTCCAATATCAATTTCAGCCAACGGGAGGATGAATTCGGACGGTTCGCTATTGATCGAATTCATTGAGTGTTCAATCAGTCAACCAACTCAACGGGGGTGTTTCCATGTTTCGAAGTCGTCGCGCACGCGTCTGTGCTTTTCTTGTTCTGACCATGACGGTATTTGCACTTCCCAAGCTCTTATTGGCCCACCCCGGCCACAACGCCCTGACTGGCTTGGTGGCTGACGCACTGCTGTTGTCGACTGGTGGCTGCGATGATTCAGCCAACACCGAAGTCGAGTAAGTCGTTAGACAATTCTCTGACATTTGTGATCGTTGAGACTAAGCGGCGCGAATCGCGCGGAGGCTTGCTGTGCATCGAAAGAATCTGAAATACTGCTGGGCAATTGTGTTGGCCGGTTTGCTGATCTGCGGCGCGCGTGTTGATGCGTCGGAGATCGATTTTGAAGTCGGACTCAGCGACACAGAGGTGCCCGTTTTGACGATGATCCGTCCATCGGAAGTGGATGAGCCGTACGTTCTTGCGCGGATTGCTTCGGGCGAATTCGAAGGCCATTACATGAACATCGAACCCGGTTGGGATGGGCTAGCCGTCGATCGTCCGAACTCGAATGTCAACGCCCTCGGCGACATGGCCGAGGTCGCCCTGGAACGGATCAGCTTTGACGCGGCGTTTACGCTTTACGACATTGATGGCAATGAAATTCTCATGTCTGATGGTGATACGCGGGTCTTTGTCGGCGATCCCGAAACCGAAGAGTTTGTCTGGCACGAGCATCTGCTGTTTGGCGTCGACCCGGGGTCCGATCCATCGCAGACCTATTCGGCGACGTTTCGCTTCGTCGATTCCAATGGCGTGTACGGGGCATCCGAAGACTTTACACTGGTCTTTCAGCCGCTGGAACCGCAGTCGTGCGGAGGGGGTGGCTGTGGTGCGATCGGAATGACCGGGTTGATCATGTCGCTGGTCGGTCTGACCCGATTTCGCCGCTAGTTGACAGGCGTCTCAAGCGGTTGCGAAACGTCCCATATTCGTAGCCAGAATCTCAAAGCATAACCCATGAATCGCGTCCCGTGAGGCCCGCCTTACCGGACGCGATTCTTGTTTTTACGCGCTCGCGTAGATCCCAAGCTGTGCTCATTCGGCGTCGATGCACTATTAACGCCAGCGCGAGCGGTTTCGCTCTAGGGCGGGTTCGCGCGCTTTTGCATTTGACGTATGGAGTTTTATTTCAAGTGATTCGCATCAGTAGAAGGATGACGTTTGCGGCGATCGGGATGCTGACCGTCGCCACCATGTGTGCGCTGGTCAGTGCAAGTCGCGACCATTTGTTGGTGGGGGCGGTGTACCAACAGTGGATGCCCGTCGTACTGTATTCGATCGCGGGTTCACTGGCTGTCATCGCAGCCGGCGTGTTCGCGACCGGACGGCGTTGGCTAAAGGAATCGGCACGCCTCAAGGTTGCCATCCGAGAGTCCAGGTCGAATGACTGTCAAATCGAACCCGCTCAATTTCAAGTGAAGGAAATCAGGCTTTGTGCGGATGTCATCGCCAGCACGCTAGCCACTATGCGTCACGAAAACAAGCAGATGAGCGACGTGGCTTCGCGTGATCCGCTGACGGGCCTACCAAATCGCCGGGCGTTCATGCAAACGCTCACACGAGAAGCCGCAGTCGCGACACGAACCGGTTGGCCGTTGTCTCTGATGATGGTTGATCTGGATCATTTCAAGAAACTCAACGACACCTACGGTCACCAAGCCGGTGATTTCGTGTTGCAGCGGGCGTCGCGAAGGATGGCCAGTCAACTGCGCCGAACCGATGAGGTCGCACGATACGGCGGGGAAGAATTTGTGGTGATCTTGCCGAACACGCGCAGCGATCAAGCCCGCGAGGTGGCAGAGCAACTTTGCAATGCCTTGCGCTGTGATCCGCTAACGTTTGAAGGGCAGTCGATCAGCGTAACCGCTAGCATTGGTGTATCGGAGGTGCAGGAGTGCAAAGTCGAAGACGCAACTGAGTTGATTCGACTCGCGGATGAGGCGTTGTACGAAGCCAAGTCGCAGGGACGTGATCGCGTCGTGGTCGCCAGCCCGGATCAAAGTGCCAAGGGCAGTGACTCTGGCATGAGCGAATTGCTTACATCGCTTCAATCGTCTTCAAATCCAGCCAAGACGGATGTCGTGGATCGAGACGCCATGGCCTTGATGGGTTCGACGTTCTCGATTCTGCAACTCATCCCCGACCGACATCGTGTTGCACAGGATATCGTCGAGCAGGTGATGGCGGTGCTCGAGGGGGCCCGGGTGGCGCTTCATGTGATCGATGAACCGACACACGGACTCAAGTGTCTCGCCGACGTGTCCATTGGTGATGAAGACATTGTGCTTCCGGAAGGACAACTGTTGCGCTGGGTTGAGGATCGGAGGCTATCCCATGATGCGGCGAACGCTTCGATCGTTGATGTGTCGATGGAACCCATCGGTCCGGGCGGCATCTCAAGGCCGGTCGTGCGCGTGCCGCTTCAGGCGTCGGGAGAACTGCTTGGCGTCGTCGAAGCCGTTCCACAAGGTGGTGAGCCGACACTGTCGCCCAGGCAGCAGTCGGTTTTGGTTGCGCTGAGTGCAATCGGTTGTACGGCACTGCGCAATTGCAATCGGCATTCGCATCAGCAGCTCCGCTGGGTGCGATTGATTGAGGCCCTTTGTCAGACGATCCACTCGATTCATCCGTACATGCGCGACCACGCCGAAAGGGTAAGCGCGTTGGCCGTCAAGATCGCACGCCAGATGGGGCAGAGTAACGAAGAAGAATTGCAGCGGATTCAACTCGCGGGGCTGCTACACGATATTGGCAAGATCGGCTTGCCGCGATCATTGTTTGAGAAACGTGGACGGCTTCGAACCGGCGAGCGTCGCCGGATTCAGGAGCACTGCGAAATCGGTGAGAGCATCTTGCGCCGCGTTCCCGATCTTGAGTACATGGCTCGCATCGTGCGTCATCACCACGAGCATTTCGATGGTGGTGGTTATCCGGATGGGTTGGCCGGGGATGAAATTCCGCTGGAATCACGCATCATTGCCCTGGCGGAAGCACGTGACGCGATGCGGTCGAAGAGACCGTTCCGCGATGTGCTGAGCGAGGCGGAGACGTGCAGGCGGCTTCGCGAGGCATCGGGTACGCAGTTTGACCCAGCCGTCGTTTCGGCGTACCTGACCTTGACGAAAGACCTGGACGCCCCGTCGCCTTCGCCCGAGCATCTGCTGGAAGCATGAGTCACTTTTCGCGGTGGCTTTGACACCCCCAGAAAAATCAGATATGAATGTTCCGTGCCGCACCAACACGTAAGCATCTCTGTGTGGAGGGACGAGCGATGAACGCACTTGCGATCATCCCCGCTCGCTTTGCCTCCACGCGATTTCCCGGGAAACCCCTCGC
>BQJS01000236.1 GCA_021604825.1 Phycisphaerae bacterium
GCAGCGGCTGCGAGCGCGGCAATCGCAAACGGAGTTCTCAAGACGTACCCACATATCGAAATCGCCCAGAAGCCAATCGCCGACGGTGGTGAAGGCACTGTTGACGTCATCTTGAAATCCAAGTCCGGTTCGAAACACGCCGTCCAAGTCACCGGACCGTTAGGCGAACGAGTCCGCGCCGAGTACGCAACGATCGACGATGGCCGAACAGCTATTATCGAGATGGCCGCCGCGTCCGGACTGACGCAGGTCACGCTGGCGTCGCGAAACGTCATGCGGGCTACGACGTTTGGAACGGGTGAATTGATTGCGGTTGCGCTTGATCGCGGCGTGACGCACGTCATGGTCGGACTGGGCGGGAGCGCTACCTGCGACGGCGGACTGGGTTGCGCGCAGGCGTTGAGGATTCGATTTAAAGACGCCAGCGGTTCGGGCATTCCCCAGCCAGCAGGAGCCGCTGCGCTACCACAAGTTCAGCGCATCAATTGCGACGATAGACATCCGCTTCTGTCGAGTTGCAAAATCACGGCGCTTTGCGATGTGCGCAATCCGCTCGTCGGCGACAACGGATCCGCTCGAACGTTCGCACCCCAAAAGGGCGCATCGCCTGACGACGTCCAGATTCTCGAAGACGGACTGGCGCATTTCGCTTCGGTGATTGAAGACCAGCTAAATACCGACGTGCATGCGATGCCAATGGGCGGGGCAGCCGGCGGACTTGCAGCGGGCTTGGCTGCTTTCGCAAACGCAGAACTCGTATCCGGCGCACAAGCAGTGTTCGATCTGATCGACCTAGAGCAATCCATCCGCAAAGTTGACGCCGTCATCACCGGTGAAGGGCGACTCGATGCAACCACGCTCGACGGCAAGGCCCTATCGAGTTTGGCGACGATGTGCCGCCGCCTGGGCAAACCGCTGTTCGCTCTCGTTGGACAACTCGCCTTACCAGAAGATGCGTGGAAACAGCACTTCGCCGGAGTGGCGGAGCTTGGTGCCGATCGAATGGACTCGTCTGATCATGCCAATAACTTGAGCATGCTGGCGCAATCTCAAGCTTCAGAATGGTTTAGCGTTCAATAATCGCCTCAGCCCAACCGCCCAACTTCGTAAACCGCCTCACCCGAATCGCCTCACCAACTGCCCAGAATCCAAGTCACTCTGAATTAAGGTCGATAACAAAAGCAGTGTTTTGCCCAAAGGCCCAGACCGTCAACAGAAGTTTTGATTTCGAGACGAGGGAGCCCCCATGTGTGCATCAGACTTGCATGAATCGGACCGGAGTGAATCAATGCGCTTTGGTGACTACGCCATCGCGTTGGGCTACTGCACGTCAGCCGACGTGAACCGTGCGGTGAAAATTCAGAAGGATCTGATCAATCGCGGTCATCCGCACATGCTCATCGGCTTGGTGATGGTGCGGTATGGCATCATCGATGCGGGCCAACTGATCGACGTTCTCAAAACGCTTGAGCGGCAGGAAGTCACGTCACTGGTGGCCGACTAAAGTCGATTCGCTTCTTTAACCGGCAGACGCAAGGCGCGGTTCGGCGTCGGTCTCACGCGCATCGAACTGCGCTACCCACATTGCGATTTTCGTATGCACTTCTTCCCATTCCTTCGACAACCTTAGTCGCAGGAATTTCTGAAAGATTAAATCCAACGTACCGCACAAGTCCGAAACCGATTCGCAGCGCGATTCAAGGATTTGCGCTTTGTCGGCATCGGTGTCGTCACCGGCTGGAATCTGCAATCCGAAAACGCCCAGCGTCGGGCCATCCAGAGAAAGCGACCACTCGCCCGCACGGCTGGCCAACAACAAGCCCATGCGCGACGGTTGCTTTCCGCTGGCGAGGGCGGCTTTGCTTTCGTTCATCCGGGCTGGGGCATCACCTCGGACAGACACCGCACCGGTCAATTCAAAATCGCACTTGAGGTTGGCTTGATTGACGACGGACATCATCGCATCGGTATCATCGGGCAACCGAATCACGCCTTCATTGGTTTCGACATTGAACCAAATCCAACTCAAGAACTCACGACCGAAGTAACCGCAGTCAGTTGGATCGAGTCCGTGGAATTCAGCGTCAGCGCCATCGGGCACGGAAACCCAGTGCGACGGCTTGGCGTCTTCGAGCGAACGCATGTTGCCGTCGGATTCCGCGATGGAGATTGCCATCGTGTGCGTGTTGAGCGGAGCGAGTTGCACGTCAAACGTATCGACGAAAAGACGCTGCATGTGTTCGTTGACGCCGTTCGACGCGTTGCCAAAATAGAGCATCGACTTTTCGAGATCGACGACGATCGGGTACGAATTGATTCGACGAAACGCGCCGGAGCGGGCTTCCTTCTCGGCGCGACGGGAGGCGGTTTCGCGCGCTTCTTTCAATTCGCGTTTGTTTAAGAAGTCGCGTCCACTGGCGTCGAGCGCGGCGATCCGTTCGATTTCAAAGTAGCTGCGTTTGATGGCAGCAGGCACAGTGTTGCGATCGAGTCGCATCGAGAAATGCGCGAACCTGCCAGCCGAGATTTTCTCACCGGCGAACTCGGCATCGAGAACATGCTGCGGCGTGACCCAGCCGATCTGCGTGCTTTCGTCGTGGACCAACTGGTATCGGCCGAACGCGCAATTCATCAATGACTCGATGAACGCGTCATCGATATTCTGGTGCGTCCAGTTTTCGATTTTGTACCGACGAAACGTGACCGATCCGGATGCAAATCCCATCCTGTTCTCCCCTGCTGATGCCTGCCTTGTGCAACATTGAAATGCCGAAACGGCGAAGATACGGGCTTGCGGGAAAACCACAAGATCACCAGAATCTGAGAGCAGCCCCGACACCAGGACGGTCGGCCACAAGCATATATTTGAATGGATGTTGCAACGATTGGGCCAAGGAACTCACACCGCCGATCGTCCCTTCGTCATTCCCGCGTGCGCGGGAATGACGGTACGACATGACGTTTTATGTGCTGGAAGGTAAGCGATAAACCGCCAGAAAACCGCCGTGGTTGTATTCCGCCGACGTTGATTACATCGATTGACGATATCTGACACCTGGGCGCAAGAAATCGGCGGTAACATGATAGGACAGTTCACAACCGATATTCCGCTGCCCCAAGGAACCCAATCATGACACCGCTCGTCATTTCGATCGTCACGTTACTCATTGCGACCTCAGTACCAACTGGAACTTCCCCCGTGATACCCAAGGACGTTGAAGAAACCATCCGCGCCCGCGTCAAGAACGGATACGCACCGAGCATCGTGATTGGCGTCATTGATGAAAACGGTTCAACCGTGATGGCACACGGCTGGGCGTCGCGCGAACGCTTGAGAAAAGTTGACGCCGATACCGTTTACGAAATCGGTTCAATCACCAAAGCGTTTACAGGCATCCTGCTGGCCGACATGGTCAACAAGGGGGAGGTGGCGCTGGATGATCCGATCAGCAAGCACCTTCCAACTGACATCGATACGCCGACCAAGGACGACAAGGAAATCACTCTACTGACGCTGTCGAATCACACATCGGGGTTGCCGCGCTTGCCCACCAACATGGTCCCCGACGATTCCGACAATCCGTACGCCAGCTACTCGCCCAAGGATTTGTACGAATTTCTCGACGGATACGTGATGGAAAAATCGATCGGCATCAAGTACGAGTACTCGAATCTTGGTGCGGGCCTGCTGGGGCAGATACTTTCGCGGGTCGCCGACCAGTCTTATGAGCAACTCGTCTGGCAGCGCATCGCCAAACCGCTCGGCATGACTTCGACGATGGGGTCGGTGAGAAAAGAATCGAAACCAAAGGAAGCCCAGGGGTACACCGGAGCGATCGAAGTCGGTCATTGGGACATCCCCACGTTGGCTGGCGCGGGCGACTTGGTCTCCAGCGCCAACGACATGCTCAAATTCGTCGCAGCCAACCTTTGCATCACCAACTGCGTGATGGAAGAAGCAATGACGCTATCGCACAAACCCACGACGCACACCAGCATTCCGAATACGCAGGTCGGTCTCGGATGGCACATTCGTGATCACAAGGGTCGCAAACTCATCTGGCACAACGGTGGCACCGGAGGATTCCGCAGTTTCGTCGGTTTCGCCCCGGACAAGAAATTCGGCGTGGTCGTGCTAACCAATACCGGCAGCTTGGGCGTGGACGACATAGGGTTTCATACGCTCGAACCAGGAATCGAACTCGAAACGCGATGGGATGAGCCAACGGTCAAAGTGGACGAGAAGACGCTCAATTCATACGTCGGATATTACGAGTTGAGCCCCGGGTTCATCATGGACGTGCAAACCAAGAACGGCATGCTTACCGTCGAACCGACAGGCCAGCAGGTGTTCACGCTATACGCGAAAAGCAAGACCGAGTTTTTCCTAACCGAAGTCGAAGCCGCCGGAGAGTTCGTCATCGGTGACGACGGGAAGGTCAGTCACCTAATATGGAAGCAAGGCGGAGCGGAACAAAAAGGCATGCGCAAGGACAGCTTCACTCCGCCACCGCCCAAGAAAGAAATCGAAGTCAGCGCCGAGATTCTCAAGCAATACGTAGGCAAGTACGAGCTTGCGCCATCGGTCATCTTCGACGTCACCCTCAAGGAAGATCAGCTATACGTGCAACTCACCGGCCAACCGTCGTTGCCAGTTTACCCTGAATCAGAAGACGAATTTTTCTACAAGGTCGTGACAGCATCAATCAAGTTCCACATTGCAAAAGGAAAGACCTTCGCGCTAACGCTGAAACAAGGGGGACAGAATCAATTGGCGAAACGATTGCCCGACAAAGACAAGTAAACGTGAGGATGTGACGAAATTGGGTGGCCCAAGTCTTCAGACTTGGGGTCTCGATTTGCGTAAGGAACCTTGACAGGTGCGGTAAACCGCACCCTACGTGGATCTAATCGACTCCCCCAGGATTGAAATCCTGGGCCACCCTTTTGGTGATGCTGCGTCCTACTTCCCGCCGGTCATTGTTTTCCATACCGGGTCGTGGTGCGAATCCTGGCCCGACTCGAACCATCTTGTCATCGTCATCTTTTGCTTGGTGTAGAACTGGATGCTTTCGGTGCCCTGGATGTGCAGGTCGCCGAAGAACGAATTGTTCCAGCCGGTGAAAGGGAACCAGGCCATCGGGGCGGGCACGCCTACGTTGATGCCGATCATGCCCGCGTTGAAATGGCGTTTGAATTCGCGGGCAGCCCATCCGCTACGCGTGAAGATCGACGCCCCGTTGCCGTATTCGCAGTCCTTACCGATATTCAGCGCTTCGTCGATGTCCTTCGCCCGCACGACCGACAGCACCGGCCCGAAAATTTCTTCCTTGTGGACGCGCATGCCCGGTTTGACCTGATCGATCACGCTCGGACCTACGAGAAATCCGTCACCGCTGACTTTGGCTTCGCGGCCGTCGAGCGGAACCGTCGCGCCTTCCTGCTTGGCGATGTCGAGGTAACCGACGACGCGTTCGAGATGTTCGCGGGTGACCAGCGGGCCCATGTCCACATCCGCATTATTCTCGGTGGCACCGACGCGCATTTTTCCGGCTCGGTCGCAGAGGCGATCGACCAACTTGTCACCGACATCGCCCACCGCCAGCGCGACACTACCGGCCATGCAGCGCTCACCGGCGCAACCGTATGCCGAAGCAGCCAGCGCAGCCACCGACTGATCAAGGTCGGCATCGGGCATGATGATGAGGTGGTTCTTCGCACCGCCAGCCGACTGCACGCGCTTACCGTTTCTGGTGCCTTCTTGATAAATGTAGCGGGCGATGTTGGTCGAACCAACGAATGATATCGCCTTGACGAGTTCATGCTGGAGCAAGGCATCGACGGCTTCCTTGTCTCCGTGGACGACGTTGAACACGCCTTCCGGCAAACCGGCTTCTGTCAACAGTTCGGCCAACCGCATCGCCGCGAGCGGAACCTTCTCCGACGGCTTGAGGACGAAGGTATTACCGCAAGTGATCGCCACCGGATACATCCAAAGCGGAACCATCGCGGGGAAGTTAAACGGTGTGATGCCGGCGCAAACGCCGACCGGGTGGCGAATGGTTTCGCAATCGACGCGGCGGGCGATGTTGTCGACGCACTGGCCCATGATGAGGCTGGGAATTCCGCAGGCGAATTCAATCATCTCGACGCCGCGCTGCACCGACGCACGGGCTTCGGCGATGGTCTTGCCGTGTTCGCGGGTGACGATCTGTGCGAGTTCTTCAAAGTTTGATTGCACGAGTTCGCGATAACGGAACATGATTTGAGCGCGCTCGACCACGGGCGTCTCAGCCCAAGCGGGGAGAGCGGCGGCGGCTGACTTCACGACGCGGTCAACTTCAGAAACGCTGCACAACGGCACCTTCGCGATCACACTCCCCGAGGACGGATTGTAGACATCGCTCCAACGTTTCGTCG
>BQJS01000237.1 GCA_021604825.1 Phycisphaerae bacterium
CCGAGTCGAATGAATCGACGGACGAAAACCGATCGGCACGAATTCCGGCATTGATCGCCACACCGATGCGTCTGCGTCGCGAACGAAACCCACCGCTCGCGAAACCGCCAGCCGACGCCGAATCAACATGCCGATCGCTCGCGAATGATGACGACTCAGTGAGAAACTGAAACTGATCGGGTTCCGGCGCAGTTAGAATTGGCACGACGAGATCGCCTAGCTCCTGCATCATCGCGTGCGCGTCTGCCGGCGAAACCTCGGTCACGTCGATCCAACGATCAACTTTGTCTTTTGGAAAATCAGTGGTCGTTCCGTTTGAATTCACCAATTGATAGACACTACCGGATCGCGAAACGGTCCCGGACAACACGCGGCCGTCCTCCAGCACGAGCTGATCGGCCAACGCATTCCCCGCCCCATTCGCAAGCACCACTGCCAACAACACCAGCTTCGATCGCATGTCCTCACCCCAACTCGCCAAATTTTGAACGACTATCTGCCGCCCCTTACCCCGTCGCGCCGACGGGTTGCTATGGGATTATTAGAAGGCACCAGCAAGAACCTTTCAGACGATTCTGTAACTTTTTCGGAATCCCGAGGCGGACGGTTCGCGGGCCGATTGCCAGAACAGCGGCCGCCGCTCCAAACAACCCGTTTGTATGGAAGCGAAAACTGCATAGGATATGCGGCAGGAAGGAATCGAATTGTCCCCAGGGGCTTGATTGTGCAACTGAACATTTTGAACGAGTACGACCCGCTCGAAGCAGTGATGGTCCATCGGCCAGGGCCGGAGATTGACCGCCTGACCCACGACAACATGGTCGAATACCTCTTCGAGGACATCCCCTACCTAAGGCGGATGCAGGAAGAGCACGATGCGTTCTGCGAAACCATGCGGAACCAGGGCATCGATGTGATTTACCTGGAGCACTTGCTATCCGACGTGCTCAATTACAACCCGGAGGCCAAACGACTCCTGATCGAAACCATCTGCACTGCAGAAAATGTCCCGGCGATCGCTCCGGATCTTCTCGACGAAAAGCGGTTTCCCAACGAGACACTTCAACAAATCCTGTTCTCCGGATTAACGACGCAGGAATTTCAGGAATTGGCGGGCAAACGAATTCCACAAACTGGGCCAAACGGTGGCGTGTTGTTCGGTCCGACGCCCAACGCCTACTTCACGCGGGACCCAGCCGTCGTGGTTCGAGAGTCCGTCATCTCCTGCAAGATGCACTATGTTCGTCGCTTGCGCGAAACGATTATCACGCGGTCCATCTTCGAGCATCACCCGAAGTTCGCCGGACACAAGATCACCTTCGGCGGTTCCAACTCGCCAACAGAAGATCGCCCGTTCACGATTGAAGGCGGCGACATTATTGTTCTCAACGAGGAAGCCGTCCTCGTCGGCGCGAGTGAGCGAACACGATCGGAGACGATCGAAGTACTCGCCCAAAAAGCCTTTGACGTCGGCAAGGTGCGGCGATATTACGAAATCCCGATTCCCACCGAGCGCTTGTTCATGCATCTCGATACCGTTTTTACGATTGTCGATTACGCGACAGTCGTCTGGTATCCGGGGGTGATGGAAGGCATCAGCGAAATCATGAAGTTCGAGAGCGGCGCACCGGGTGAAGTCATTCGCAAATCGGAATCGCGCAACTTGCACGAAATCTTGAGCGATGAATTCGGCCAAGAAGTCAAGATCATTGAGACGGCTGGCGGCGACGAACATTACGCATCGCGCGAACAGCGCACCGATGGCACGAATGTTTTTGCGGTAGGACCACGAAAAGTTATTGGTTACGACCGCAACGAGCGCACCATCGCCGCACTCAACGATGCTGGAATCGAATGCCTCAACATTCAAGGTTCAGAGTTGGTGCGCGGGCTCGGCGGTCCGCGCTGCATGACGATGCCATTGCGGCGAAACCACGCCTAGATATTTCAATCCGATTTCGATTCGATCATAGCTCCCTGCGACAGCGGCGGTACGCCACAAAAAAAGTAGGCCCGGTGGGGTAACCGGGCCTTGGGGTTCCATCCGATGGGGGGAACGGATGGATTATGGGATTTTGTTTTTGTTGGCCCGTCGATCGGCCTGACAGGTTCCAAGTATTCGCCGGTCGCATTATCGCAAACCGAACCGCCCGAAACAATGGTGGAGCACTGCAAGTCAATGTGTGGATAAGAACCAAATATTGCGGGCTGCCCGATGTCCCAACGACATGCCTTTCCCCACCCATTTTAGTCCATTGAGACGCAGGGGTACCAGCCAAAAAAGAATAGCTTGGAATATTGAGCTTAGATCATTTCAGAAAAGAAATTACGCCACCGATCCGGTCAGGCAAAGCGGTTTGGCGGGCGCGCCATTCGGTGAGAACTTGTGGCCGTTGCCAAAACTAGCGGGCCACCTTTGATTTGCTTGAAAACCGCCGGACGCGCTTGTTGGTGACCAACATCGACACGGGACGATCCAGCGGCTCGGCCGGGACTTCTTTGAGCACTTGATCCTCAAACGAGAATCCGCATGTCACACCATCAAACTCGGGATGGGCGAGGAACCGATCGTAAAACCCACGCCCCCGCCCCAGACGATTGCCGACTTCGTCGAACGCCAACCCCGGAACGATCACCATGTCGATCAATGAAATCGGGATGGGCGGTCCGGAAACGGGTTCGCGAAGCCCCATGGACGTTTCAACCAAATCGCTTGTCAACGATCGGATTTCCGTCGGCATCATTCGGCGCTGTTCCCAACTGATGCGGGGGGCCAACACGCGTTTGTGATCCTGCCACGCGCGAAGAACCACACCAGTGGTGTCGATTTCTGTCGGAAGCGAAAGATAAACCATGACGATCTCCGATCGGGCGTACTCGGAGGTCCCAGTCAGAAGATCCATGGCCAGCGAAGACTTTTCGGCCATCTCAGCTTGCGGCATCGATTCCAGCATTCGACGTGTCTTTTGTCGAAGCTCTTTCTTCACTTACAAACAACTCCTCGCTAAACGATAAACCCAAGCCAGAGCGATTTTCCCTATCGGCGTAGCCACCATCTTACCGTTAGCCCAACACGGAGGACGAATAGGCTACCTCGAATTCGATCGAATGGCTTACGCAGAATCTGACAATGTGGCGTTAAGGTCGCCGGTGATTCTGCGATGAAGAAGTCTCAAAATCCCAATCCGCAATCCGATACGGTTCACTTTTCTCCATGAGAATCGAAATGGGCCATTAATTCAATTGTCGATTCAAACTTCTCGCGAGATTATCGGAGCGTGCGATTCGATTGCCAAGGCCCCATAATGACGGCCAACCCCCCACTGATTTGATACGCTTTTTGATCTTAGCAATACGACGAACTCCAGATGGTCGAAGAACGTTAAAGGGATTGCCCAACCGATTGCAACGCGTTGGCAACTCTCGAATAATGAATCGTGGTAAGGGGTATTTCGTTGGTTCAAACCCCTTCTCGTTTTCGGCTGATCTACTCTTCAGAGGATGTAACATATGTGCGGGATTATCGGATACGTCGGTGGTAAGGAAGCTCTCCCCGTCTTGATCGAAGGACTCAAACGCCTCGAATACCGTGGATACGATTCAGCTGGCGTCGCGATTCACCGACACGGCAAGATCATCACCCGAAAGTCGGCTGGCCGGGTCTCCGCACTCGAGCACATCATCAACGAATCGACGGATGAATCTATGGTCGGGCATAGTGGCATCGCCCACACCCGCTGGGCCACGCATGGTGCCCCCAACGACACCAATGCCCACCCCCATTGCAGCGCCGATGGGTCATTGGCCGTCGTTCACAACGGCATCATTGAAAACTATCGTTCACTTCGAACGTTCCTCGAACAAAAAGGCGTCATCTTCAAATCCGACACCGATACCGAAACGATCGCGCATCTGATCGACTTTCATTACAAAGACGACTTGCAGAAAGCCGTTCGCACCGCCCTGCTAGACGTGCAAGGAACATACGGCATCGTTGCAATGACGTCGAAGGAACCGGGCGTGTTGGTCGCGGCCCGCAAGGGCAGCCCGCTGATCGTTGGCGTGGGTCAAGATGAATATGTCATCGCGTCCGACGCTGCGGCTGTCTTGGAACATACGTCGCAAGTCATCTACCTCGACGACAACGAGATGGCCCGCATCTCAACCGATGGTTTCCGCACCACCACACTCGACGATATCCCCGTCACCAAAGACGTTGAAGAAGTCGAATGGACGCTCGATCAAATCGAGTTGGGCGGTCATGAATATTTCATGGAGAAAGAAATCTTCGAGCAGCCACGTATGCTCGAACTTTGCATGAAGGGCCGAGTCGATGTCCGCGAAGGCGCGGTGTATCTCGGTGGAATCAGCGACTTCTCGCGCGAGTTGGTCCGCGCCAAACGGTTTATACTTGCCGGTTGCGGCACCGCGTGGCACGCCGCCCAGGTCGGTGAGTACCTGCTCGAAGACCTCGTACGTACGCCGGCTGAAACCGAATATGCAAGCGAGTTTCGATATCGAAATCCAATCATCAATGACGGAACGATGGTGCTTGTGGTTTCGCAAAGTGGTGAAACAAGTGACACGCTCGCGGCACTTTCGGAGGCCAAGCAGCGCGGAGCGACGACGTTGGGCGTGGTTAACGTTGTGGGTTCATCCATCGCCCGAGAGACGGACGCAGGCATCTACCTCCACGTCGGACCCGAGACGGGTGTGGCGAGTACCAAGGCGTTCACCGGTCAGGTCATGGTGATGACGTTGTTGACGCTTTACCTCGCTCGCCGGCGCCACATGTCGCAACGTGCATTGGATCATTTTCTCGAAGAACTCACCAAGATACCGGGTCACATCGAGACGATCTTGGCGCAGAACGACCTCATCAAGGAAGTTGCACAAGCGAACATTGATAAAGAGAACTGGCTTTACCTCGGTCGCGGTTATAACTATCCCGTCGCCTTAGAAGGCGCGCTGAAACTCAAGGAAATCAGCTACATCCACTCGGAAGGGCTACCCGCCGCCGAAATGAAACACGGTCCCATCGCACTGATTTCCGACGAGATGCCCGTGGTCTTTATCGCGACCAAGGGTTCACAGTACAACAAGATCCTCAGCAACATCGAAGAGGTGCGCTCGCGCGGAGGACGTGTGATTGCGGTGGCGACAGAGGGCGATACCCAGGTGCCAAAACTCGCCCAGCACGTCATCAGCGTGCCCGACACGCCGGAACCGTTGCAGCCGCTGTTGACCGTTATCCCGCTGCAATTGATCGCGTATCACGCTGCCGTCCTGCGCGGCTGCAATGTCGATAAGCCACGGAACCTCGCCAAGAGCGTCACGGTCGAATAACCCATTCGCTCAAACAATTATTCAGCGCTCACTGCACACGTTCTTTGGGTGTCACATGTTCGCGGCGCGCTTGACGTGTGGCTGAACTATCTTCAGCCTCCTTCGAGTGAATCCACGAATCATCACTCGTGACTGTATCAGGGCATGTTTTCGGACGCAGTTTCGACATGCGGTTGAACGACTGGGCGCTTTCCCTCCAGTCTCAATTGTAAACTTTCAATCAGACGCGGAGTCGATGGCCTGACTCTGCGCCCCCACAAAAACCATTGGACAAAACAACAAAAAACAGTCGATGGCATCTTCGCGTCTTTGCGCCCGGAACATCACGAAGGATATGACTGCATGACCAAACGAATTCGCAATATTCGATTCACCCAGATTACCGTGGCGGCATTGTGCATCACCGCCAGCACCCCGTCGCTATTCGCGCAAATCGGAAACAGCGCTTCCAAAGGTTCGCTTGAATTCCTAAACAACGACGCCACGCGCGACTCTGGAAACGATCAGCAACCGAGCCTCGCCACAAATCGAAGGGGAAACTGGGTGGCTGTCTGGCAAACCGATCGAGCCGACAGCACGAACGATAGCACGCGGGTCGAAATCCGCTGGGCAAACAGCGCAGATGGCGGTCGCACCTGGAGCGAACCGGGCACGCTCCTCACCGATGGACGCAGCTCGGGGCACGATGATGTCTCCCCTGTCATTGCAACCGACCAAAAGGGCAAATGGGTCGTCGTCTGGATCTCGCCGGGAAGTGGTTCAACAGTCCATGGCGGTACTGAGAGCAGCGTACTCGCAGCCACCAGCACCAACAACGGGCAAACGTGGAGCCAACCCGTTCGCATCGCCACCCCGCCGCAGGACATTGCCGACGGTGCAGTTCAACCCACGGACCACGACGTCACGTTGGCCACCAATGGCGATGTTTGGATGATCATCTGGTCGTCAACCCGCGACATTGGCGGTGGTGGTGGATCGCATGCCGTCAACGACGCCGTGATCTTGACGGCTCAGAGTTTGGACGGA
>BQJS01000238.1 GCA_021604825.1 Phycisphaerae bacterium
GGCAAAAAGTCGGGCAAGGACGCAGAAAAAGGCAAACAAACCTACCCCGCCAGCGTAGGAATTGAACGGAGTCGGGAGTTGGCCCGGGAGGCAGTTGCGACGGCGATCGAATCGATCCGGGGTATTCCAGGCGATACCGCCGGGCTGGAGGCGCTGGCTGAGTTTGCTTATCAGCGCGATCGTTGAATGAAGCACTGCTCGCAGAGCAGTGGCACTTCTGATCGCATTCGTGAGATCGGTAGGGTCCGCTGTGCGGACCGGCCGTTTCGGTTTGGGCACGAATTGGTCCGCACAGCGGACCCTACACAGGCGATGGCACTTCGGGGTTCATTGTTTTCAGAAGTTTTGGCATGAATAGTTTTTGGTCCCTGCTACAATCCCACGCCTGTTATTTGTGAGCGACGTACCCGAATCAACCAAATCCAAACGGTGTCCTTAGAGGACTTTTGCATGAGCCTGCTTTCCAACATCCATTCGCCTGCCGACGTTCGCAATCTTGAGGCGAAGGACCTGCCCGTATTGGCTGAAGAAATCCGAGAACGCATCGTCAACGTCGTCAGCAATGGCGGCGGACACTTGGCCAGCAACCTCGGCGTGACTGAACTGACCATCGCCCTGCACCGCGTCTTTGATTTTTCAAACGACCGACTGCTGTGGGACGTGGGTCATCAATGCTATCCGCACAAGCTGCTGACCGGTCGGCAGGATCGGTTTGATACGATTCGAAAGGACGGCGGGCTGAGCGGCTTCCCGAGTATTTCGGAGAGCGAGTACGATCTCTTCAACGTCGGTCATGCCGGCACCGCAATCGCAACGGCAGTCGGGATGGCCCGCGGCGACAGCATGCAGAACAAAGACACCCGCGTCGTCGCGTTGGTGGGTGATGCGAGCATCGTCAACGGCGTAGCCTTCGAAGGACTCAACCAAGCCGGTACGCTCAAGCGTCAGTTCCTAACGATCCTCAACGACAACAGTTGGGGCATCTCGCCGACGCAAGGCGGATTTGCCGAACACCTCGCCCGCTTCCGCAGCAGCCAGCGTTACGACGATCTCAAACATCGGGCCAAAACGTTGCTGCCGAATATTCCGCTCGTCGGTAAGGCGCTCTTTGAAGCCATCGATCATTTGAAAGAAGGCATCAAAGCCACGATGGCCCCCGATCAAATTTTCGAGCAACTCGGATTCCAATACATCGGACCGGTGGACGGCCACGACATTGAACATCTCGAAGAACTGCTCGCGCTGCTCAAAGATGTCACGCACCCGGTTCTGCTGCACGTTCACACGGAAAAGGGCAAGGGTTGCCAATGGGCGGCTGAAGATCCCGGCAAGTTTCATAGCCCAGCCGCATTCGACGTGCGGGCTGGCAAAGTGGTGATCAAGAAGAGCGGTCAAAAAAGCTGGACCAAGGCCTTCGCCGAATCGCTGATTGAACTCGCCAATGAAAACGAAAAAGTCGTCGGGCTGACGGCTGCGATGCCGGCTGGCACGGGCATGAATGAATTTCAAAACGCCCACCCGAATCGCTACTTCGACTGCGGCATTGCCGAAAGCTGCACGGTGGACATCGCAGCCGGGATGGCCAAGTCGGGCATGCGTCCGTTCGTGGCGATTTATTCGACGTTTTTGCAGCGGGCGTTCGATCAGGTGTTCCAGGAAGTTGCATTGCAAGACCTGCCGGTGGTGTTCTGTCTTGATCGGGCTGGACTGGTCGGCGGCGATGGTGCGGTGCATCACGGTTTCCTCGACATCGCTTATCTTCGCGGTTTCCCGGGCATGACCTTGATGGCTCCGATCGACGAAGCCGAACTCAAAGCTGCGATGAATCTCGCGCTGACGCACGATGGCGCATGTGCCCTTCGCTACCCACGTGACAACGTGCCTGCAGAAAGCATCGCCAACTGCCCACCGTTTGAGTTGGGTCTATCGCGAAGATTGCGCAGTGGATCGGATGCCACGATTCTGTCGTATGGTACCGTCACCAACGAGGCGCTCGCAGCGGCTGACCTGCTTGAAGAAAACGATATCCGCGTGTCCGTGGTCAACGCCCGTTTCGCCAAGCCGATCGATCGCCGCATGGTGCGCGAAGCGTTGGAAGGCAACCGCCCGGTCGTCACCGTTGAAGATCACGCGCTGCAAGGCGGTTTCGGTTCGATCGTGCTGGAGACGGCTCAGGACATGGGCATCGATACATCGAACGTCGCCCGATTGGGCTTGCCGGACCGATTCATCGAACACGGCTCGCGGCCCAGCCAACTTTCAGAAGCGGGCATCGACGCAACCGGTATCGCCTCGACTGTCATGGCGATGATTGAAGGCAAGTCAGCCCCCGGCACCGATCGACATCCTGACGCGATGCCCAGTGCGCAAAAGCATGAAGTCGATGGACCGCAAATCCTCTCGACCGACTGACGCACCATCCGCCCGCAGACCATCATTGCAGAACCAGACCAGCCCCGATAAGGTTTCCCTGGACTCGGCGCCGAACTGGGCGCCGACACTTTGATTCCGTGGCGATCGAATCCATGTCATCACCCGTTCAAAACCGCAGGGTCTTCGTCCTCGGTAATCCCGACAAAGACGAGGTGCCATCTGCAATGAAGCAGGTGGCGAAGTTGGTGTCACAACGGGCGACGCTTGCGGGCACCGGTTTTGATTTTTCGGGTGAGGCTACCAGCGCCGACGTCGTCATCGTCTTGGGTGGCGATGGCACGCTGATTTCGGTGGCACGCTCCATGGGCGAAAATCAGATCCCGCTGATCGGCGTCAACTTTGGAAAGCTCGGTTTTCTCACTCCGTTTTCGCTCGACGAGTTGGTGGAACACTTCGACGAAGTCATCGCCGCCGACGCACCGACAACCCAACGCACGATGCTCGTCGCCAGGGTCGAACGGGCCAAGGACAATTCCGAGTTTGAAAGCCTTTGCTTTAACGACTGCGTGATCCAAGCCGGTCCGCCGTTTCGAATGATATCGATGGCGGTCAAGCTGGACGGACGGCGGTTGACGCAACTGGATGGTGACGGATTGATCGTCTGCACACCAACGGGATCGACGGCGCACAACATGTCGGCGGGCGGCCCCATCCTGATGGCCGAAGTGGATGGTATGGTTTTGACGCCGCTCAATCCGCATTCGCTCACCCATCGCCCGATCGTGATCAATGCGGAAGGCAAACTCGCCGTCGAGATTACGCAGTCCAATCCTGGCACAACGGCAATCGTCGACGGGCAAGTGCAATGCCCACTCAGGAAAGGCGATCGTGTGCACATCCGGACGGCTGATTTACGCGCGTCCATCGTATTAAATCCGTGCAACGCAAAGTGGCAGAGTCTAGTCAGCAAACTGCACTGGGGCGTCACAGACTAGCAAGCCCAATCGTCTCGGCGACATGCTGCATATTCGACCGCCCATTGATAACCTCATGCTTGCCAAAACTTTACCCGATGACGCGCATGCGTTGTAAGGAAGTGTCTTGGGACTTGGGTGTGGTGGACCTTCGGACGCGTTTCTGTACAATGCGATTCTGAAGTGTCAAATGGTACAGTCGTCGAAAGCGCCGACTCTTGGCCAATTCGATCTTGCGGTGGATCGAGAGCGTTTCACGCGATCGAAAACAATGCTGCCCCGCGTGGTACCAATCCGAACCAAGACTGGTTTCAGACCTTGTTCACGAGGCGGGATCACTCAAGTTTCTTCGCTATCGTTTGCGATGAATTTGAAACCGCCGCATCCGTTTTTGAGTGCTGCAAGTGCCCAAGAAAACAATTGACATCGAACCCAACCTCACGCACTTAACCATCCTCAACGAGCGCGGTGAAGTTGACGAAAGCCTAGCTCCCAAACTCGATGGCGACACCCTCGTTACCATGTTTCGCAACATGTTAGCCACCCGCCGTCTCGACGAGCGCATGATCAACATGCAGCGGCAGGGGCGTATCGGCACCTATGGACCTTCGCGCGGACAGGAAGCATCGCAAGTTGGTACGGCGATGGCCCTGCGCCCGGACGACTGGACGGCGCAGGCGTTTCGCGAGATGGGCATGACACTGACCCGCGGTTGGCTGATGGACCTGACGCTCTTTTTCTGGGGCGGGTACGAAGAGGGCAATGCCGTCGCGGAAGGTCACAACGACCTGCCCATCGCAGTCCCGGTCGCGAGCCAAACGCTTCACGGCGTGGGTATCGCCTGGGGCATGAAGATTAAAAAGAAGGACTCCGTGTGCATCACCTACCTCGGAGATGGCGGAACCAGCGAGGGCGATTTCCACGAAGCGATGAACTTCGCCGGGGTGTATGACCTACCGCTGATTTTCATCGTACAGAATAACCAGTTCGCCATCAGCCATCCGCGGCGCAAGCAAACCAAGTCGCGAACGATTGCCCAGAAGGCATTGGCGTATGGGTTTGAAGGTGTGCAAGTCGATGGCAATGATGTGTTGGCTGTCTATTCCGCAACGTGCGACGCGGTGGCCAAAGCCCGCAAGGGTGGCGGGCCTACGCTGATCGAATGCGTGACGTACCGATTGAGCATGCACACGACGGCTGATGACCCGACGCGCTATCGCGAAGACAAAGAAGTCAAAGAATGGGAAAAACGCGACCCGCTCATTCGGTTCGCCAAGTACCTGCGCAACAAGGGCGTACTCGACGACGAATCGATCGAAGGCATTGAAACTGATATCAAAGATGAAATCGCAGCGGCGATCAAACGCTACGAAGAATACGAAGGTCTCGATTCGCTCGATTCATTCAAATACATCCTCGCCGATTTGCCCGCCGACCTCCGAGTTCAACAGGAGGAATTCATCACGGCGCTGCGAGTCGAAGGGAAGATCAAACAATAGGCTTTCGATGCCCGGTCCGTTGAGTTGGCACGAACTGCTCATATGGCATTTGGAGAATGACGTCTTATGGCATCCTTGAACATGGTGAAAGCATTGAATCTCGCGCTGGCAGAATTGATGCGGGAAGATGAAAATGTGACCCTGCTTGGGGAAGACATTGGACTCGACGGCGGTGTTTTTCGCATCACCGAAGGGCTGCTGGATGAGTTCGGCTCCGACCGCGTCATCGATACGCCCGTCGCAGAAGCCGGAATCATCGGCGCCGCCATCGGGATGTCCATCTACGGATTGCGCCCCGTTTGCGAGATGCAATTTTCCGGGTTCGCTTACCAGGGCTTCCATCAAGTCGAAGGTCATCTGAGTCGATACCGGGCGCGCACCCGCGGACGCTTCACCACGCCCATGGTCATCCGCATGCCCTATGGCGGCGGCATTCGCGCCATCGAGCACCACAGCGAATCGCGCGAAGCGCTTTACGCACACACGCCCGGCTTACAGGTGGTGGTGCCATCCACACCGCGGAATGCCCGATCGCTCTTGCGGGCGTCGATGCTCAGCCCGGACCCTGTCATCTTCTACGAACCCAAAGCCCTCTACCGCGCCTTCCGCGAAGAAGTACCCGACGAGCCGGAAGTCCATCCGTTGGGTCAAGCCGACGTGGTTTGCGAAGGCAACGACATCACCCTGATTGGATACGGTGCGATGGTCCGCGTCCTCACCGAGGCGGCCGAGGATCTTCGCGATCAGGATGGCGTCAACGCGGAAGTCATCGACCTCATCAGCCTGGCTCCCATGGACACCGAAACGCTCGTCAACTCGGTGGCAAAGTCGGGTCGGGCGATCGTCGTTCACGAAGGCCCGCGGCGCTGCGGAATCGGTGCTGAGGTGGCTGCCCGCCTTGCCGAAAGCGCTCTCGACCACCTCGAGGCACCGGTTAGACGGATTACGGGTTATGACGTACAATTCCCCTACTTCGCGCGGGAACGGGCATTCATGCCCAACAGCGACCGAGTCGTTCAAGCAGCACGCGAACTTCTCGAATATTAATCGCTCCGTTCGAGATTTATTTCACTTGGTTTAATCACGCGGGACCGGATGACAATTCCGATCCTGAGATCTACGTCTGCTATCGGTGTGGAGACGATTTGACATGGCGCAGGAATTTCGACTACCGGATTTGGGAGAAGGGATCACCGAAGGGCAGATTGTTCGCATCATGTGCCAAAAGGGTGACACCATCACCGAAGATCAAACCATCATGGAGGTCGAGACGGACAAAGCCGCCGTCGAAATCCCCTCACCTTTCGCGGGCGTTGCCTCCGAAATCCTCGTGTCCGAGGGGCAGACCGTCGCGGTTGGCGAAGTCCTGTTGAAAATCGAAGGCACCAACGGCAGCAGCGCGCCCGGTAAAACCTCAAAATCGACCAACGACGCTCCGGCAAAACCTAAAGAAGAAAAAGTCGCTCCACCAAGCGCGATCACGTCTGCAACC
>BQJS01000239.1 GCA_021604825.1 Phycisphaerae bacterium
CACGACGACCGCAACGGTTCCGATACATCGCGAAAACTGTATCGCAACGACGGCAACTGGGAATTTACAGACGTTACCGCCGCCGAAGGTCTGGAGCAGGTTAATCGCGGTTCGTACGACAGCCCGTGGGCCGACATCGACAACGACGGCGATATGGATTTGATTGCCACGACCGATTCGGCATGGATTGAGCGGGTGTTCCTGAATGGGGCGACATCCAACGGAAACCATTGGTTCGGTGTAAAGCTGGTGGGGCCGGCATCGAATACGACGGCGATTGGTGCATCGGTTTACGCAACCATTAACACGGGACTCGCTTCTGAGCGGACCCTTCGAAGAGAGTCGAACACCAATGCCGGTACTTTCAATCAAAGCGACTTGCCGGTTCACTTTGGTCTGGGTGCGGCGACTGCGATTGATCGACTCAGGGTTGTCTGGCCCAACGGTGCCGAACGCGAATACTGCGACGTCGCTGTTGACCAGTACACCGTCATTCACTACCCGCGCCTGGGCGATTTCGATGGAGATGGGCTGGTTGCCACGGCAGATCTGGAAGCGTTCGTCGATTGCTATGCCGGCCCGCTCCAAGCGGTGGATCCCTCATCCGGCCACTGTGATGTCGCCTGCGGGCAGGCGTTTGACAGCGATTCGGACAGTGACGTCGATTTAACGGATTTTGCGGCATTTCAGTCCGAATTTGACTGAACGACGTCCAAGTCAGAGGCCGATGCCAGCAGAATCCAGCTGGTGGCTTGTAACGCCTTAACTGGGAACGAGTTAAAGCCGATTTTCTGCGCGTGGGTGTCGCGATGAAGACTCGAAAGGACGATGTCGTTTTCGGCATCCCGGACTGATGTGTCTGATAAATTCAGAAATTAGAACAATAGTGCTTGAATTCCCCAAATTGAATCGCGTAGACTGAACTGAGCATATCAGGGAGGAAGTGCCAACCGAGCCCGGTTGGCGGGCCCGTTGCGTGTATCGCTCGCGCACATCCGGCCCAATGCGACGAGAGAGAGACGAATGTAACTAAGGTTCAAGCAGGTGCGCCGTGCGCGTCTGTTTGCTCGGTGTTTGTTTCTCAAATGTCTTTTTGTAAGGCAACTGCTCTCGAAGCATTCAAGATCCAGTCATTAAGGAGGAGAACTATGGTTAAGGTTTCAAAATCACGGTCGCTATTGGCGGCTGGCGTTCTTGCAGGTCTGATTGCCGCACCGGCATCAGCTGCAGTTCTGTTTTCAGATGACATGAGCAGTGGCGCGGCGTGGACGGTGAATGCCTTCAGCGCTGATGACACTGCGACTTTTGGTTATGACTACGGTGCCAACGCAGGTATTCCTGCCGCACCCACTGCCGGAAGCGACACGGTTGGCTTGCGACTCGATGCCAACACCATTGATGGATCAGAAGGTGGCGTGACCGTCACTGCGACCGGCCAGTCGTTCTCAGGCATTTACACCTTGTCATATGACGTTTGGATCCAGTGGGACAGCGCCACAGGTGGTACAACCGAGTATGCCGGTGGTGGCGTTGGCTATGATGGAACGGCCCAGCAGGGCGATCTGGGCGTGGGCTCGGGTGGCCACCTTCTGTTGGTTGGCGATGGAAGTTCGTCGCGTGACTATCGCATGTACAAAGATGCTGGTGAGCAGTTCCTCGCAAGCGGTCAGTACAATCCTGCGTTGACTTCCAACACCGATGCCGATCCGTTGCTCCAAGGCATCTCACCATCAGTTGACATTTCGACTTTTGATCCGCCCCAAACCGGCGCCACCGGTTTTTCGGGCGATGGCGTTCCCGGATTCAACTGGACGCACGTTGACATGATTGTCAACGAAGCTGCCGGTACGGTTCGTATAGAACTCGACGGCCTCTGGCTTGGAACTCTTGACACGAACGTGGGCAGCCCCGTTCCGTTGAGTGGAGCCATCTCGTTGTTCCACTACGATCGTTACGGTTCCGTAGCGGGTCAGTGGGCAGCCGCTTACTTCGACAACATCGTGGTCACCGACGTTCCTGAGCCCGCCAGCTTGGCGTTGCTCGCACTGGGTGGCATCACGTTGCTGCGTCGTCGTTACAGCTAAGCAGCGAATCAAGTATTCGTGACACTGTTTGTCACGCCAAAGCAATTGGGAGGTCGCCAAATTGGCGGCCTCCTTTTTTCATGCGCTGGCCTGAGAGCGAACTGTCATTGTGTGCGTGTAAATCTTGATCATCCTTGGCATTCCCGATTTCCCGTGGTATGTACTGCCCGCAAAGGTCGACAACAGGATCTCAAATGACTGACGAACCCAGCAGCAACAATGACAAACGCTCGTCAAAGGGGTGGCTTTTCCCGGTGCTTCTGATTGCAGCGGGCGTAGCACTATGGGCGATTCGATCGAACAATGGTGACGGGACGACTCCCGTTAATCTCGCGGAGATTGTTAAGCCGGGGGCGGCTGCTGGCTTCAACGTCGTGTTGGTCACGCTGGACACCACGCGTCCCGAGTACCTGGGGTGCTACGGTCGAGAGCACGCCGAGACGCCGAATCTCGATTCACTCTTGAATCACGGCGTGCGATTCGACGATGCTGTCACAAGCGCCTCGACGACTCTGGCGTCGCATGCCACGATCATGACCGGACTCTATCCACCCTCCACCGGCGTGCGTGACAACGGCAGTTACAAACTTGCCCCTAAGTTCACCACACTGGCCGAAACGCTCAAGGTGCAGGGGTATGACACCGGTGCGTTCGTATCGAGTTTTGTTCTCGATCGCCGGTTCGGTTTGGACCAGGGGTTTGACACGTACGAATTCAAAACCGACCGGCGGATACAACGCGGGCCAGCATCGCTGGAGCATGAGCGGCGAGCCAACGATGTCAACGCTTCGGCAATCGACTGGTTAAGATCGCGCGCAGAAACGAAGAAGGGCGCACCATATTTCCTGTGGGTTCATTACTTCGATCCGCACGCGCCTTACGATTCTCCGCTGCGGCCGACACGTGATTCAAAACTCAGCCCATACGCTGCAGAGATTGCTTTCGTCGATCGAGAGTTCGGGCGATTGCTGAATGCCGTCGACGCCCAAGGAAGTCGCGAGAAAACAATCATCGTCGTCATTTCGGATCACGGCGAAGGTCTTGGCGATCATGAAGAAGATTTGCATGGGATTTTCATTTACGATTCAACCATTCGATCAGCCTTCATCCTTTCGAACCCCAAGCTGTTTCCGAGTCCTTCGCGCGTGGACGATCGAATTGTAGGAACGGTGGACTTTGTACCGACGCTTTGCGATCTATTGGGAATTGCGCCACCTGAGACTTTGGATGGCGTGAGCCAACTGGCATCCGAGTCGTCACCGGACAGAGCCATCTACCTAGAAACGCTGTACCCGCTTAATTTGGGTTGTAGTCCATTGCGGGGGGCCAGGACTCACACGGCAAAGCTCATCCTCGCGCCGGTGTCTGAGTTCTATGACTTGGGCAGCGATCCAGAGGAGAAGAAGAATCTGTTCGGCAGTGGGGGCGCTTCGATGGATGCGCTCCGTAGTCAATTGGTGGGCATGCTCGAGCGATGGCCCAACGACGGCCGTGGTGAGTTCTCGGCGCAATCACTCAGCGCCAAGGATCGAAGGCGGCTTGAGGCACTCGGATACGTCAGCGGTTCTTCGTCAGACGACGAGGACTCACTTCCCGATCCCAAGGAGCGCATCAAACAGGTCAATGCGATGGGCGAAGTGGTCCGGTTGCTGGGAGAGCGCGAATTCGAGGATGCGCTGGCTCTGTCGCGCGACATGATCGCCGATGCCGGTGACTGGACAACGCCAACACTGATGGCCGCCGAAGCATTTATGCAAATGGATCGACACGGCGAACGCGTGGATGTTCTTGAGGATTACTGCCAAAGAAATCCCAATCCCGAAATGCTGTTCTACTTGGCTCACGCGCTGCTAAAAACCCGAAACTACGGCGCATGCGCCAAGCGATTGGATCAAGCTGAGAAGATGGACCCTTCATTTGGTGCCATCCCCGCGCTTCGCGGCGATCTACTGATGGCCCAAGCCAAATACGCCGAAGCCGTCACCGAGTATGAGAAAGCCATCAAGATCGATCCTGATCGGGTCCCCGAATCGGTGCCGGATAGCCTTCTACAAGCGAAGAAACTGGCGTCTAGACAGGGGCCGTAACTCCGTTTCAGGTGGACAACATCCGTTGTCGTCGCCCATCTCAAAGCTGTAGCGACGCTGCAAACCCCATTATGGGGCTTAAATCGTCGGCTCCGACCCGCGATTGATTCTCCCGCCACCATGTTTTGATTCGGAATTGCGAATTAACAGCGGTATAATGTCGTGTCAGTCCGTGGCTTCGCGCGGGCTGACGGACCGATCTGTCATGCGAACGGGAGCGGGAACGTTGCAAACTTACTCGATCAAGAGGCAAACGCGGTTGTGGGCTGTCGCAATTCTGGCCGTTGCGGGTACCCCAGCGATCGGCCAAACCATTATCGTGGACAACACGCATGACGGTTTCAGCATTCCAACCGGAACATGGAGCACGTTCGATGCGTCGGGACAATGGCTGACCGACTATCGTCATAAGAGCACCGACGATGCGACGCCGGGCGTCGCGGAATGGCGTCCCGAAATTCCCGCCACCGGCAGTTACGAAGTCGCTGTTTGGTACCGTTCGACCGGGACGTCGCGACCAAGTGATGCAACTTATACCGTCAATCACGCTGGCGGTTCGACCAACGTTGTGGTCAATCAGCAGGTCAACAGCGCGACATGGTTTGTTCTGGGCACGTTTACATTCAATGCGGGAAGCAGTGGATCGGTGACGCTGACCAGTGCGGCTGAACCCGGCAAGATTATTGTCGCGGATGCGATGTTGTTTCGCGGCGCGGGCGAGTGGCGGGCGATGTGGGCGTACTCGTGGGGCAGCGGATTCTTGAACGCGACCCAAACGTCGAACATGATCAACACGCTTTCGACGAACAACTACAACGTCATTATTCCGGAAGTCAGAAAAGCCGGCGACGCTTATTATGACTCGGCGTTTGAACCGCAGGCCACCAATGTCGCGTCCGGTTACGACGCGCTGGCCGACATCATCACCAAAGCACATGCAGCCAACATCGAAGTGCATCCGTGGATTGTGACCTATCGCATTTGGAATACGGGGTTCCCATCCGCGCCGGGTTCGCACATTTTCTCGCAGCATCCCGATTGGCTGATGACGGATGACGCCGGTGGGGTGCTGTCGGGCAGCAATTACTATCTCGATCCGGGCATCCCTGCGGTCCAGGATTACATCGTCGCTGTGACGATGGATATCGTCGACAACTACGACGTTGACGGATTCAACCTCGACTACATTCGTTATCAAGGATCGGAGTGGGGATACAACGCCATCAGTGAGCAGCGGTTTTTCGATGAATTCGGTGAGTTCCCGCCGACGTCGTCCGCCTCGCCTTTGTGGAGCGCGTGGGGGCAGTGGCGTCGAAATCAAGTGACCGACCTGGTGCGCAAGATCTACGTCAACATTCAAGCATCGAAACCGCACGTTGTGTTGACGGGTGACGGCATCACGTGGGGGTCGCTCAACGGATTCACCGGCAGCGACACGTACAACTATGTCTTCCAGGATTGGCAGGGTTGGATGCAGGAAGGCATCGTCGACGCGCTGCTTCCGATGAATTACAAAAACGACAACACGCACGCGAGCCAATATCGCGATTGGGCGTTGTTCGCCGTTCAAAACAAAGGCGATCGTCATGCGTACATCGGTCAAGGGTGTTACATCAACACGGTGGCCAACACGGTGACTCAATTGGTCGACGTGAGTGCGATGGGGGCTGACGGTCACTGCCAATATCAATATCAATCGACCAACGACGGCAGTTCAACCGATTCGCAGTTCTTCGCGACGATGAAGGCGCAAGTGTATCCCACGCCAGCCCCCACACCGCTGATGCCCTGGAAGGAATCGCCCACCCAAGGCATTCTCGCCGGAACCATCACCGATGCATCGCTGCCCAACGATCCGATCTACGGCAATCGCATTTATCAAGCCACGATCGATTTGGTTGGGCCCGAGACGCGATCGGTGTTGTCGGACGGTACTGGGTTCTACGCGTTCTTGAAACTGACGCCGGGGCAGTACGCGGTGACCGTCACCAAATCCGGGTTCGCGCCGGTGGTCGTCAACAGTATCACCGTCACTGCCGGCGATGTGAACATGACCGATGTTGCGCTGGGCGATGGGCCAAGTGGGTGCCAAGAAGTATTGCTCACCGACTTCGAGGGTTACCCGACCAACACGGGTGCCGAT
>BQJS01000240.1 GCA_021604825.1 Phycisphaerae bacterium
GTTCTAAGATGTACAGTTCTTAAATTCCACCGCCGAGGACGAGCGAAAGCACGACCTGCAACAGGGTATTGATCAAGTTCGCACCGAGCACATCGTCAAATGCGCATCCGGTTGTTTGGAAGACCATCGCACCGCCACTGATCATGGCTGCGGCTTTGGAAAAGCGAAGCATGTTGAAACGCTTGGGGGATTTACCTTTTTGCATATCTGATTTCTCCATATTGTCATTGTTCGTGATTGTGGTTGTTCGTGTTTTTTTGACCACGTCGATTTTTGGATCGCAGCCGCATTATACGCATCGCAAGCGTCCCGTCACCTTCCAATACCGACAAAATCACCCGCCTGCGTTGCCAGCACATTCTGACCACCAATCGCACAACATTCCCGGTGGATCGTCTTTTTCTACGGGATCGGAAGCGGCAATCCCAAAATGAACGGGAATTCCACGGCCAACACGACCGCCGCGATCGCCAATATGCTCCGTGTCACTCGAACATCAACTTCCGACTTCACCAGCGACCACGCCAGCAGCAAATACAGAAATGGCAGCGCCGGCAGGTAGTGATAAATGAACATGATTCGGGGCGACATCGTCCACGGAACCCAGAATACAAGGTACCCAAACACTGCGACCGCCAGCGGTGTCATGGGATTCTTGCCCACTCGAAGCACGCAGAACGCTGCCGCACCGACGCCCGCCCACCAGACTGGCAAATTCCCCATGGCGTAGATATCCGTTCGCTTTGAATTCTTAGCTAGCTCGGTCGGTGATGTCGGGCCAGCGTCGAAGGATTCCGTGTAGAACCAAAGCGTGCCGTCGCCCATCGGCCACTGCCATGCCTTGGAAGCCCCATCGTGCTCGAGGTCTCCGCCGACGTGATAACTCCACATCCGCTGGTGAAGTTCGACGAAGTCGGAGGGACTGTTGCCGGCGCGGAAGAAAGGTCCGTAACTCACCAGGTAGACCAGCACGATCAGCAACCCCTGCCCGACAATTCCGAGTCCCCAACGAAGCGGACGTTGAAAGATCGGTTCATCGCGGTTGCGGAAGCGGACGATTGCGAGGAGCGGAATCGCGAACAATCCAGTCCACTTGCACGCGATGGCGCACCCGATAAGCGTCGCGCTTGCAAAATGTCGCCTTTGCAAACACGCGAGCGCTCCAACCAACACAAACCCGACGCAGAACATGTCATTCATGGCGATCCGCGACATGACCAGCGGCAAGGCATCGAGCGACATAAACGCAGCGGCCAGCAGGCCTATCGCAGGACTCGAAAAGAGTTTTCGCCCCAAGGCATACACGAGGAACACGCAGATCGTGCCCGCGATGGCCGATGGCAATCGCCAAGCGAATGCGTTGACGCCGAAAAGCCGAATGCTTCCCGTCATGATGAGCTTTGCGAGCGGTGGATGGGTCCATTCGTAGGCGCAGTCCTCGTCCGGAGCGCTCGTGTCCCATCGCCACGGATCAGTATTGCCTTGCGCCCACTGCTCAGCAGTGTAGGCATGATAGACTTCGTCGAAAACGCGCGTCTCCGGTTGGTCGAGGCGCACGATGCGCAGCGTGAATGCGAATATGATGATAACCAGAAGGGCAGCACCCCGCCTCGTCGAAATAGTCCTCGCCAAGCCGCGAAGCCAAGTGCTGAGTTGTTTCAAAAACCGATCGCACCACGCAAGTTTGAAATCAGATCGCCAGATGACGATCGCGAGGACAAAGCCGTTGACCAGGCAGATGCCAATCGTCAGTCCGATCGGGCCCAACTGTGCGGTTCGCGTGTTCGAGTGGATGTAACCCCACGCCATCACCATGTTCACAAAGCAGGTCAGCGACAGCATGGCGTAGGCATAGATCGCCTTGTTCCAAATCGGCGCGGCGCAGAGCAACAGAGCAAACGCGGGGTAAACGTGGCGTTCATGAACACGCGTCGAACAGAAGAACGTCAAGAGAAACAACCCCGCAGCCACCCGCCAATATTGATTTGCGACTCTTCCTTTTGAGCGGATCATTTGCCAAAGCAAGGATGCAGCGCCACCAGCGACCAACGCGATCGCCACGACGCGAATGCTGACAAAGTTCCCAAGAAGCGTTGAATCATCGACCCAGTTCTGTCCCAAGGTGTACCAAAGGTTGAGGGCATTGACGGATGCGAACGGGTAAAGCTCCATCGTGATGCTGACGCGATTCAACGCGAACGTGAGAAGGCGGACATCTTCTGCGAACGATGCGAAAGGCAGCAGAAACGTTGCGAATGCAGCGCCGATGCAAATCAAAAGTCGAATGGGCCCAATGTGTTGCAAGCACGCTGCGACGATCACGAGCGGTACAGCCAAGATGCTGTGAGGCTTAACGGTGCATGCGAATCCCATCACCACCGCCGCTAGTACAAACCGCCGATCGCGACAAAGGACCAATCCGCTCAGAACGACGAACGCGTGAAAGCTGTCGGCTTGGCCCCAATACGCGGAGTTGAAAATGATGACTGGGTTAAAGAGAAAAAGCATTGGGCAGACTAGACGGGTCCGCGATTGAGTCGGGCCCACCTGTCGCCATATCAGCCACGCGATGCCGAGGTCGGCTAGCAGGTTGGGAAGCTTGAATATCAGATAGGTGAACGTCGGCGGGAGGACGGCGGCTACTTTTCCACACGCCCAGAGGACGTAGAGGTATCCCGGCAGGTAGTCGCAATTGGGATGCGTGTCATAGAACTGCCCCACCCCCTCGCTGGCGATGGATTGGCCCCACGTTATAAACGTATGGATGTCAACCGGATGACCCACCAACGGCGCGATTAGCACGCGGATGGCCAACGCTGCGAGTGCGATCGGTGCAAACGTCAGAATCGCACTTAAGACGGATAGCCGCCGATCGTTGGCTGGCGGGTTGCAATCGGCTTCGGTTGAATGGTTTAATTCAGCCATGGGCGCAATTGTAGCAGAGCATTGGGCGGAGTGTTTCTCAGTCGGTCGTGCAAACTGCGTTTGACAATTCCAGGCGTCAGACTGGCCTTACCATTATTTCGATAGCTTGCTATGCTGTCGCGCATCTGGGCAGCCCGCGAAGCCCCAATTGGATTCGCAAGCCCCAACACAAGCAAAAGAAAACCACGATAATTCCCGGGACACGGGAAACGGTACTGGAGGAATAATGAAGTTCGCGACGACATGCATCCACGTAGGTCAAGACCCCGATCCCACGACCGGGGCAACAATTCCACCCGTCCACTTCACCACGACGTACACGCTCGACGCGCCGGGCGAAGGCAAGGGTTTCGTGTACTCCAGGTCGGCGAATCCGACACGCGTCGCGCTTGAAAAATGTCTCGCCGCGCTCGAAGGTGGGGCGGCGGCATCTTCGTTTTCATCAGGGTGCGCGGCAACGATGGCCGTTCTTTCGATCCTGCGTCCGGGGGATTCGATCGTTGCTTACGCGGATTTGTATGGCGGGACCTATCGCATTTTTGAAAACATCTCGCGACCCGGCGGCATCAATACGAAGTATGCGCAAGGCACATCGCTTGCCGATTTCGAAAACCTAATCGACACGTCGACGAAACTGATCTGGCTGGAGACACCGACCAATCCGCTGCTTCGACTCATCGACATAGAAGCCGTCACCAAAATGGCAAAGTCGCGCGGCATCACGGTGGCGGTGGACAACACGTTCGCCACGCCCGCGCTTCAACTGCCGTTGGCATTGGGTGCGGACTATGTCGTCCACAGCACCACGAAGTACATCGGCGGTCATTCCGACGTGATTGGGGGGGCGGTCATCGCCAGAGACGCATCGCAAATCGAACCGATTTTGTTTTATCTCAAGTCTGCCGGTGGTTGCCCTGGACCGATGGATTGTTACATGACACATCGTGGCATCAAAACGCTCCCGATTCGCATGCGTGCCCATTGCGAAAACGCCCACACGATCGCGCAACACTTGGTCGGTAAACCGCGCATCGCGAGCGTGATCTATCCAGCGCTTCCCGAGCATCCCGATCATGCGCTCGCCAAAAAGCAGATGAGCAGCGGCGGCGGCATCGTGTCGGTTTTGCTCGATGGTGGTTTCGACGCGACGAGTCGATTCTGTCAATCGACGAAACTCTTCAGTCTGGCCGAATCGCTGGGAGGCGTGGAGTCGCTGGTCAACCACCCAGCCCGCATGACCCACGCATCGATTCCGAAAGATGTTCGAGACGCCCAAGGCATCTCCGACAATTTGGTTCGTTTAAGCGTTGGGATTGAGGACGTGGACGACTTGATTCAGGATCTCGATATGGCACTTTCGTCGATCTGAGCGAATTTCAGCGATCTATGACAATTGAAAAATACCGGCCATGTTGCATTGCTGGAAGAAAACGATCGCCTGAGCAGCGAACAAACCCGCGAGAAAACCGGGCCATTCGAGTCCGGTCGCGGATTTGATCAATTCGCTCTTGCCAATGGTCAATGCTGCACTGACAGCGCCGATCATCATGCAAACCATCGCTCCGCCAAAAAACAAAAACCGTTTGATGATATACGCTCCCAATTCCATCGCGCTGGCTTTGTCGGACGCGCCGCGGATGCCATATCCAAGCGCAACGGCAAAACACACTGCCACAATCGCCAAGACGATTCCGACGAACACGGGCAACGACGATTGGTCTTCGGCTTGTTCGTCGTTTTTTAATACAACGGCGAGAATCATGGGCACCGGAAGCAGTGCACATGATGCGAAGAGTCCGTATTTAAGAGCGTCGGCTGGATCCAAATCAATTCGTCCAAATGAATGCAGGTGTTAGACGTTGCGAAGGGTTTGCCAAACTTCTCAACTGTTGAAATCGTCGCCAACCGGTTGGCGTCCCATCGCGCCGGCATGAACTTCGTGCCAGTGACCGATTTGTTCCTCGCCCAATTTCCAACAGAGGTACACTTCGCGACCGTCGAGGATCGCCGGAAAGTCAACGAGTCCGATCGTCCAATCTTTGAGTTCGCAACCGATGAGTCGGATTTCGTCGATCAAATCATTGAGACGTTGCGTGCCTTGTGATGCGAGGGCGTCGAGGGCTCGGACATCGTCGGGGCGTTCTTGGACGGTGATCTTTTGGCGTTTCTTTTGCAGGTGCTCAAGCTGTTGGAACTGTGCGACAATGTCGGAAACGATTCGCTGCACCAACGGGAGCGCGCTGTTGGCTTGCGCTGGTGTGAAGAAACGCTTGGTCTCGCAACGCGATGCCGCACTCCGTTGGGTCATCTGATCGCTGTTCATGCTTCGTTCTCCAAATCAAATCCGTCGGTCGAATCGGTGGCGGCTGAAAACTCGGCAGCGCGAGTGCAAGCAGATTGCTCAATTGAAACAATGCATCGTGCGCCGAACCACCCATCGGAATCGTGAGTCGACGCATCCAAGCATTCGACTTCATCCAACCCCGATGGCGATATTGTGTTCGCCCGCGCGCAGTTCGTCAACGGGTATTGCGATGCACTTCAAAATGTTTGGAGATGACGTGATTCGTGTCGAGTTGCTATTGAATTTCGAATCGATGAACGGCTTCGGTTGTTTTTTGGGCTTGCAAGTCGGTAATGGTGACCTTGAGCACATATTCACCGCTGGAAATGTTGCCTGGAAGTGAAATCAATTGCGCCAGGAAGAAGTCCTCACGCTGTTGCCGCGACAGATCGGTGATGTCATCTTCGGTTTGTGACCAAATGGACTGACCGCTGGCCGTAAAGAGTTCGAGGCGCGATCCCAACTTCGTTTTGAATTGTTTGCTCGATTCATCGAAGCGCGATTTGAAGTGGTCCACCTCGCAATAAACAATCACGCGATTGACCTGATGCGCTCGAAGGTGCGATGACGGAATTTCGTCGTAGATACCAAACGTCTGGACGCGTGAGCACAACGCCACCGCCGGTATCGTCAGCTCAGCCGTATCGCGGAGTGAATCGCGCAGATCGTCAATCGACGCGAGGACCGCATCGGTGTCAAGCAATGGATCAGAAAAGCGGCTATCCACTTTTCCGATGGACGTGACGAATTGCAAAATCAATTCGCGTTCACGATGACCGATCGCCGGTGACAACTGTGCCGCCGCCTCCGGTTGATTGTTGGCCAACTGCAATAGACTCAGTCGCAATTGCGTGCGCGGATTCGTCGGGTCATTGGCCACCGCGATCTTCGCCGCATCGATGAGTTCTTGCAGGTCGCGCGAACTCGCCAGGTCATCGAGGGCCATGCCCTGCTGCGCTCGCACGTTGGATGAAGCGGCGCGCGCGATCGGTTGATGAT
>BQJS01000241.1 GCA_021604825.1 Phycisphaerae bacterium
TCGACGTAGGTGCCGAGTCGTTCGGTCAGCGATACACCGAGGCTTAGTGATGCGGCTGACTGCACGTAGCGTCGGCCGTCTTCGACCGGTGTACCGACGATGAACTGACCGGCCAGTGCGACATCGTCGGATAAGTCGTACGCCCAGAGGAGTCCCAGCAGCGGTTCGACGTCGCCGGGTGAGATGTTGCTGCTGCCGGTTGGGAAGGTCATCCCGCCAAGGACAGCGAGGTTGGGAAGGAGACCGTCTTGCTCGGCGATTTTTAGTTTGAAGCCCAGTTCGAAATCATTGGCGCCTTGCTCCCAAACTTCATCGCTGACGCGCCGGCCCGCGTCGTTGCGCACCGTGTCGCGCGTTTCGGTATACGAGTAGCCCGCCCAACCGAACCGCAGTTCAAAGTTCTCGACGACACCCATGCGGAGGAGAAGTTCGGGGGCGGTGTGGTCGCGGACGCGCACGTCGTCTTCGCGGTCGTAGGTGAACGTGTATCCCATTTCAAGTTGGAAGCGGCCTATGGGAATGGCTTCGGTGCTTTCGGTGAAGTCGGGTCGATCGGTGATGAGGTTGTCGTCGATTGGGGCGCGGTACAAACCGAACCATCGTTCGTCACTCGGCGCGTCGTCGGCGAGTTCATATTCAAGAGCAAGTGGGTTCGCTTGCGATAATGGATCTTGTTCTGATGGGGGCGTCTGGCCCAAGGCCAATGATGCGGTGCAATATGCGAAGACAAAGACGCTCTCGCGGATGGGCACCGTTAAGGTTATTGGGGATCTTCGATTCGATTTCATTTGTGTTTCGCCGGATTCAAAGTCGGGCGTCGAGGGCGTGATGTGCCTCATGCCACGATAGTTTACTAATCATACTAAAGTTAGCGCAGGGTACAAACAGGGTCGATATTGTCAAGAATATGTCCAAACAAAAAACTTTCTCGGTCGTCTTATAGGGTGGTATTCACAAGGGTTTGTCGATGCTGGAATTAGGGCAAATGCCGTAGGGAAAGGATGTTTCCAGTATCAATAAACGCGGTTTTATCGCCAATGAAGTGTTGCTTTCCCCGGTTTTGTGATGTATAGTATGGTTGTTGCGGCGGAGAGAGAGCAATCCCCGCCCCAATGCCGTATCCGTTGGTAGTACCTTTAGCGTCAGTATCCTGAAAATCGGTTGTTGTTGAAATCGACCTGTGTTGATTTGGGCTTGGTCCTCGTCGGCGCATTGTGCATCTCGACGGAATTTCTGTCGATGTGTGATCGTGTCGAATCGCCGATTGATTGATGGTGGCTGATTGAACCAACGGGCTACGGATAGAGAGAGCGTCCCAAAGAGAACGCTTTAGTTTGAGCTTTTCAGGTTCGTGTTTTGCACGTCAAAACGGATGCCTGTGATTGCTATATCTGTTGGTGTGCGCCGATGGCGGGACCTGTTTCGTCAATCGGCAAAACCGGGAGAGAGGAGCCTCGACAGAACCATACCTCCTTCTGTCGAGGGGCGACCCGCCGAACCTGTTTCGGCATCGGGTTGCAAGAAGAGAGCGCTGTACGGAATTGAGAGAGCTGTACGGCATTTTGAGAGTTGATGCGGACCTGAGAGACCCGCGTTGGTTTTCAAGGGTTGATGCGGAGGTGAGAGACCCGCATTGACGACAAAGGATTTGGTACGGAGGTGAGAGACCCGTGCCAGCTTCCAGTTGCAGAGAGAGCACTTGAGAGAGAGCGGCCAGTCTTCCCATGGACTGGCAGAGCGCACCGACAGATGAATTCCCAAGCCTGGGACGAAAGTGGCAGTGTCCGGTTCGAGAGAGTCCGGACGCTGCCTCTTTTCGTTTTTACTTTGTGCATTGAATCAACGAGTTAGAATGCAAGATCATATTAGTTGAGTCGGGTGGCACTTCTTTGTGCTTCTGCCTCGCACAGCGGTTGTGCACCCGCTATCCAAGAGTTCGGTGGAGTCAGCAATCTTCACAGTAGTCAGGCGATTGTTAATTGATTATGACAGAAAAACGGGGCGTCCGTCGAATGGGAGCACGATAACTGATGAAGTGTCCAAATCCGGAGTGTGCCTGCGAGAATCCAAGAGAAACTTCTCACTGTCAGTCATGTGGTGAAGAACTACCTGAGCCTAAGGCCTGGTTTAATGAGTCATCTCTATCAAGCCTTGGGGTCGCGTTTGGTCTTGGTCTGGTTCTTCTAAACTTCGCAGGAATATATTTCGCGTTCTCAAGGCACGGTACGACTGACGGCTTTATTGCTGTTTGCGTCCCGCCTTATGCCTGGTATCGAGGAATATCTCCGCTTTGGGATACGCCCCAATGGGAGATTGAAGCATACGAAAAGATTGAGACTGTTGCCTATGTTGTGTTGCACGGACAATCGGATGATGTTGCCGTTAGAGCTAAGATGGTTGAAAGAATACCGGAACTTCAACGACTTTACGCTGAACAATCACCGGAACTTCGCGAATCAATTGATCATTCGTTGACATCATTTATTGAATTGCTAGATGTTGTAGCTCATGATGTGATCGAAGAAGCTATCTTGCGTGGAAGATATAGATTCGATGCCACTGACATAGTTGAACGGCACAAGTCGCTCTATGAGGCTGCTACAAAATATGAAGGATTGCACGCCGTGCTCAACGCTACAATTCTTGACGCCGATTACTTCAGCAGGCTATTCTCAGTTGAAAAAGTGGTCGATGAATTATCCAATATGTCTATAGATGAACGCAACATGTTCCTAGATCATTACGAGCTGACGCTGGAACGTTGGAAACACGGCGCGATCCAGACGAAGAACCGCATTCTTCAATAGCGGGTCCCACGTTGGGGCTGTAAAAGTTGTTTAGAGCGCCGCTTTGGCACGCGATATTGTGCGACTGCAGAATCTCAATCCTGCTCATCCGCCGACGGGCCGTAGAGGCCGGGGACTGGGATTTCATTTAGGCGGTAGTAGACGCAGAGGTGGCCGCGGTGGTGGATCGAGTGGTTTAGGACCCAGGTTCGGATGACGGCTAACTTTGGTAGTTGGATTAGTGTTTCGCCCTGGGCGAGTAGCTTCCAGGTTTTTGCGAATTCTTCGTCGGGGGCTTTGGCGATTAGCTTCTTGGCCGTGGCTACGTTCTTGTCGAATTCTTCGAGGATTTCCTGAGCGCTGTTGCGCATGGTGGTTCGGTAGGGTTCGCCGCCTTTGGGGTGGATGTCCCACTCATCTCTTGTAAGCGTGCTTTCGACCCAGCCGGGGATTTCGGCGAGGTGGCCCGCGACCCATCCGATGGTGTTGGATTTCTCGTGGACCTTCCAGTCGAGTTTGTCATTGGGAACGCGTTCGAGAACTTTGCGGGTTCCGTTCATCTCCTGTTCGAGTTCGGGGAGGATTGATTGGGCGATGCTCATGGTTGGCTCCTGGGTTGGTGGGTTTCGATTGGCTCGGAGTTGATGATACCTTCACTGGTGGATTGTTCCAAAGTGTTGGTGATGGTGGGGGTCTGAAGCTCAGGCGATTGATTGAATTGTCAGTCCCCCACCCTTCCGCTTCGCTCAAGGATGGGGCACCCGTATTCTTCTGGATTCCCGCGTGCGCGGGAATGACGGTTTCTGCGATGACGGCGGCTTGCTTGGTTCTTGCGGTGGGGCTTACTGTGGTAGTTGGCCGGTTTCTTTTAGGGCTTTGATGATGGCTTCGGCGTAGGCTTTTGCGCCTTTTGCGTTGGGGTGGCCTACTGATGCGAAGATGCAGGTAAAGGGGTCGGAAATTGATCCGTCTTCTACGCAGGCTTTGGCGCGGAAGGATAGTTGCGGGTCTTCGGGTACCAAGCCGATTTCGAGGCCGAGGCGGCGGGCGAGTTCGCGGTCCAGCTTCAAATCCCAGACCCATGAATCGTCGGTGAATACGGCGTGCTCCGGTCCGAAGCCGGGGTCGACGTACGTGATTGCGTTGGCTTCATCGCGGTGGCTTGCTGCTTCGGTGATGGCTGACTGTAGCGCGATGACCGAGGCTTCGTAGAACACTTCTGAATGATGTGTGAACGTCGTGGCGATTTGGTTGAGTTCGTTGACGTTGGCGACATCGAAACCCTGCGTCTGGGCCCAATTCAAAAGACTTGAGAAATCAGACTGCGTACTGACGAACGGGAAGTAACCGGTCACGATGATCGGAACTTGCGGGGCGATGTCTTTCAACCGATCCAACGTGTCGATCATCTGGTCATTGCAGAAATAGTCGGTGGCGAATTCGATATCTTCGACCGTGGATTCGGTCGACAGAATGCGTTCAAGCGTGACGTCGTTGATGCAGCCGTCCATGAGAATCAGGTCGGACCGCTGCGGATGTTCGATCGTGTCGATTTGAAGATTGATCGAGCGAAATGCGGTGGGTACTTCGCCGGTGCACCGAAACGTACACTCCTCATCGAAGGGCGTGCGGGTCAGCGTTGCGCCCGACATTGCGTAGACGGTGCGGATCACCTTGCGGCCAGTGGCGCTTTCAATCGCATCGGCGACGAGTGACGATATCTTGTCGTCCTCGAGCAGGCCGTTTCCCCACATCACCGAATCGCCCAAGATGGTTAAGTAGAAGAAGTCTTGCACCAATTCGATCTGATCGCCACCGCGCGGGTCGCCGGTGGTGGTTTCGTCGACGAAGGATTCGAGGTACACGGATTCGGTGAGCATGGCTGTGGGTATTGCGACCGTCGCGCGTCGCCGGAGTTCGTTTGAGTTTGCATTGGTCGTATCAAGCCAGAACACGCCTTGACCGTCGAACAAGAGGCTCAGGGCTTCGGAGGATAGCGGTTCACCCGGGCAGGTTGCGTTGGCTGCGATGGGCGGTGGCGTGTTTAGATTGACGAGTTCGGTTGATTGCTTGGCGGCTGAGTCGATCAGTTGCAGCTTGAGTCGATCGAAGTCGGTGGTGGTCACGTCGATGTCGAACAGTGAGACGCCGAGCGTGGCGCCGCGACTTGCGGACAGGAGGTTGAATTGGCAGGTCGGTTGATAGGCGCGGTCCGTGCCGACGAGCGGGGCTTCGAGATGGGCGGCTGGCTGAAGGTGGACGGTTACGGGTGCCGATCGAAGTCCGGAATCATTCTTTGGGTCGCTGGCGGTGTTGCAGGCTGTCAGGCCCGCCCATGCGCAAATGCCCGCGAGCGCGATGGTGGTTCGCATGATGTCGGGGCGTAACTTGCGCATTGGGGCTATTCTCCGGGAAACGATAGGCGGCACCAGCCGTCTGGTCGAGTGCCGTTTGTTGAAGCACGTTCCCTTAGTATGTCGGATAGTATTGAAGCGCAGGCAAGTGGGAAAGACGCCCCGTTTTTGGGGGCGTAATCGGCGAATTATTGATCATTGGCCGCCCGGGCCACTCGAGAACCCGACGGATAGCACTGCTCACAGAGCAGTGGCACAAATTACGTTGGGTTGGCCTAAGCGGCTACCGACTCGCTATCGCTGGCGGGCGAGCGATTGGATTTTGGGCAGGATGATGTCCTGTCGGATAACTCGCTTTTGGTGTTCGGTGTCCGATTGTCTTGCGAAAGTTTTGTTCGTCGAATCGAAGAGCGACGAGTAGGCGAAGACGCAAAAGTTCTGCACCGCGTTGTAGGCGACATCGATTTGGGCGACGGCGATTTCGGCACCGTGCTTTACTTCAAGCTTTTGGCGGATGCCCAGTCCGGGGACGACTTTGGCTTTGCTCTTGCTCATCAGCCATGGCCCGAAACGCTGGGCGAATTTCGGGACGCTGTCGGTGTAGTTCATCAGGTAAACGTGGTCGATGATTCCGTCTTCCATCCAACGCAAACCGTCCTGGTGGTGGGTGAGGCCGCGCGTCGGCACGGAACCGACGGAGGCCGTGAGCAGGGCGTTTGGCTTGGTGTCCTTGACCATCTTGTAAACGTCGGCGACGAGTTGGTTGACTTGATTGGTGCGCCACTGATTCCAAGCGGTTGGGTTTTCGTCGGGGCTTTGGTTGGTGGATCGTCGGTACAATTCGAGGGTCCGGGCGTCGCGCGGGTAGTCGGGGATCTTCTCGCCGGGAACGACGCGCTCGTTGGGGAAGCGGATGTAGTCCATGTGCAACCCGTCGATGTCGTAGCGGGCGACGAGGT
>BQJS01000242.1 GCA_021604825.1 Phycisphaerae bacterium
CCCAGCACCACACATCCAACGGTCGCCAGCGCCATCATTTGTCGCTTCATCTGAGATTCTCCTTTGGTAAGTTCAATTTTGGGGATCGCGGAGTCTTCAAAAATCCGCGAGGACAGATCACATTCATTCGTCGAGCCTTTACCCTTACCGTCCAAACGGGTTGAGGCTGACGCGTCTACAATTCTGCATCGCGTCCGAGGATGACGCAACTCTTGCCCTTCTTTTCGTTGGTGAGCTTCACACGGGCGAGTTCAGCCACCGGAAGTTCGTAATCGCCACGCAAGAAATCAAACCGTTGGGCATCCATCAAAAAGAACGTGCGCGGGTCCGATGTGATCATGTTGCGCATCTTGTCAGCCGCTGCCTCCAAGAGTTCGACGGGCATCTCACTGCGACTCGTCCGCATCTTTGAAACCTCCACGGGTGTGAACAATCGCTGGATGCGCAGGTCGGCATAAAAAGGAAACCGCGCGTCCACACGACCATCCACGAGGACCAATCGATCGTCTGAGGTTACCCCAAGATCGTGTAACGCGGTGGTCACGGCCTCGATGCGTTGGTCGGCTTCATCCATGTGCGCCGCCCCGCTCCAACCGGCGATCATCATCACCGGCCCGCTTGCGATGAGCAGTGCCAGACTGGTCATGCGTTTGTCTATTCGATACGTAATGGCCGCCCCGCACCAGCAGATACCAACCAACGTCAAGACAGTGTAGAGCGTCGCGGGCGAAACCATATTCTTGTCGTGCAAATTCGAAATGCCAACGAAAATGAGCGCGACGATTGCAATGACGCAGATGTCGCAGAAAATCTTAATGATGCGTTTTGGATACGCCAGCGTGTCGAAGAATAGTCGATCGACCACCGGAACCATCATCAGGATGAACGGCGGAATGATCGAGGCGACGTAGTGCGGACGTTTGAACGATGACATGCTCAGGAAAAACAGTCCCCAAACAGCCCACGCCAATAAGAAACCGAGGGCATGCTTGTGGCGCTGATACGGTTTGAGAAAGAACGCACCGATGCCTTCAGACACGAAGAGGGCAAACGGGGCAACGAAACCGAACACGATCGGGATGTAGTACCAAAACGGCATCGCCCGATCATCCATCTCACCGGAGAAACGCCCCATGTATTCGGCTTGCCAGAGTGACAGGACACCGTCAACGTTCAAATACACGTAAAGCGGCCACGCCCCACAAATCACGAAGAAGACCAGCAGTCCGGGAATCGACAGCAGTGATGGGATGGCCTTGAGTTGATCGCTCCACCGAAGACCATTCGCTGCGTTGCCCTCATCAGTGACAGCCTCATCTTGCACGCCGGATTTCATCGTTCTTGGCCTGAGAATAACCCAGTAGAGAAACAGCGGCGGTGCGATGATCATCAGCGGCAGTGGCATCTTGGCCATCATCGCCATTGCGAATGCAGCGTAGAATCCGACGAGCCACTTGCCGTTGACTCTCGGCTCTTCGCAGGCACGCCAGAAGCACGCGAACGATAGCGTGATGAAGAACGTCAGCGTCATCTCGATTAGAGCGCTGTGGCTGAAGTAGATCGTCGCGACGCTTACGGCCGCCATGAATCCCGCCAAGCGCCCCGCCCGGTCGCCATACATCCGCCGCCCCAACCACGCGATGGCGAGAACATTCAACAATGCCGCCACGGCTTGAGGCAAGCGGGCTGCCAATTCTGAGACCGGCTCGACTCCGCGAACCCCGTCGACAATCACCGATGAGCCCGCGATCAGCCAAATACCCAGCGGTGACTTGCGGACCCGGGATTGATCCTGAAACTTCGGAATGAGCCAGTGCCCTTCCTCGATTGCCTGCCGAGCGCACTGGGCGTTGATGCTCTCATGGTCGCCGAGGCGCGGGCCCGCATGAATACCCCAACCACACATCAGCGCTGCGAAGATGATGAGAAATGCTCTGGAGGTGAAGAATGAATTCCGTTTCACGCTTGATCGATCCGTTCATGTGAAAATACGATGACTTCAAACATCGAAACCCAACACTCTATCACAGACTGAATTGGTCTGTCGATGACTCAGCCAGCCGGATCTCATTCCTTTTTACTTGCAATCAGCGCTCTTGTGGGCTATCCACTCGACGCTTAGGCTATCGTTTCGAATTGGCAATGGGCCTGATAGAATTGGCCCTTCACCAACGGTTTGTTGAGATTTAAATGACCAGACCGGATCTTCAAAATCAACAACGGGAAAGCTGGGGGTCAAAAGCTGGCGTGATCCTCGCCGTCGCGGGGTCAGCCGTCGGGCTTGGCAATTTCTTGCGTTTCCCCGGCACCGCCGTCAACAACGGTGGCGGGGCCTTTATGATCCCCTATATCATCAGTTTTCTGGTCTTGGGCATCCCCATCGTTTGGTGCGAATGGACCATGGGCCGCCTCGGTGGTCGCTACGGTCAAAACAACGGCGCGGGCATCCTCTACGCCATCTGGCGCAAAGGACCGGCCAAGGGTGTCGGGGCGCTGACGTTACTCGTCCCCATCGTCGTGTACATGTATTACGTCCTGCTTGAAGCGCTCTGTCTGCGCTATTCGATTGCCTATTTTACGGGCGGTTTTGATGCACACATTGGGGCCGCCGTTGAAGGAGTCGCCAAGAATACTACGGCATACAATGACGCTGTTGCCGGCGCATCGGTGGATTATGCGGTCGAGCAGTTCGCCCTCGCCGAGAATGGCGCAATGTATGAATCGAGCATGTTTTGGTACGTATGCGCATGCTTTCTTGTGAACTTCGTCATCATTTATCGCGGCGTCACGCGGGGTATCGAGACGTTCTGCAAGTTTGCCATGCCACTCTTGATCGGATGCGCCGTCATCATTTTGGTTCGCGTATTGACCTTGGACAACATCGGGGCTGGCTTGGGGTTCATGTGGAATCCCGACTGGCACGCGCTGAAGAACCCCGAAGTCTGGATGAGGGCGGCCGGGCAAATCTTCTTCAGTCTCAGTGTCGGATTCGGGCTTATTCTCTGCTATTCGAGTTATCTCAAACCGAGCGACGATGTCGTGCTGACATCGCTCAGCGCATCCAGTGCCAACGAGTTCTGCGAAGTCATTTTGGGCGGGATGATTGTGGTACCGACCGCATTTCTTTTCCTCGGATCTTCGCACACGCCCGAGAGTACGTTTCAAGTGGGCTTCTTCACCGTCCCCGCGATCATGCACCTGATGCCTTTTGGCGGAAACTTCTTCGGCGGCATGTGGTTTGGACTGCTCTTCCTCGCCGCGGTGACAAGTTCCCTGAGCATGCTTCAGCCAGCAATCGCATTCTTGGAAGACGGATTCGGATTGCGTCGCCCGGTCAGCGTGACGTTGCTCGCCATCATCACAGCCATCGGCGCATCACTGGTTATGTATTTCAGCATGAGCGCCCAGGCTCTCGACTTCACCGACTTCGCTTGCGAATTCATGATGATCGTTGCCGCGCTTGCCCAGGTGTTGATCTTTGGTTGGATCATCGGAGCAGAGCGAGGTGTGCAAGAAACCAATCGCGGGTCCGATTTCCACGTGCCGCGGTTTATGCCCTTCATGATCCGATACCTGACGCCCGCGTTCTTGATCGCGGTACTTGGCATGTGGTGCTATTACAACGCACCGGATCGCCTGCGAAGCATGAGCCCGGAATACAAAGGCATCGAAACTGCGGTACTTGCTCAATTCCCCGATGATTTTGCGGGCGACGATGGACCTGACGCCTTGATAACACGCGTGCGCGAGATTCAAAAGACCCCGTCATCGGCGCGGCCCGAATGGGTCAAGAGTCCGTCCGAAGAAATGGGCAACGAGATCTCTAAAGCGCGGCTCAAGGCCAACATTGCCCGGTTCAGTATTGTCGCTGTGGGGTTGCTGTTCATCATCATCACTGCCGCCATCGACATCGCTTGTCGAAATCGAATCGGCAAAACCATCGCCCACGCGGAACATCTTGATAGCTTGATGGAGGTCTAACCGATGCAATCAGGATGGATGACCATTCAACTACTGGCGTCGCAAGTGTTGGCCCACGCCAAAGTCACTGAGCTGACAACGGGTGGCTGGGCGATGATGCTGGGCAGCATTGCAATGGTCACGGCGCTAAGCGTTTTCTGCATCACGCGGATTTTTTCTGAAAACAAACCTAGCGAACACCACCACGTCCCCCTCGATATCGACACGGACGACGTGAAGTTACCGTAAGCCGTGTAGGGTGGGCCGTGCCCACCAATCCTTGACGTGTTCGAACGGCGGTGGGCACAGCCCACCCTACACGACGGCGAGTATTGCGCGGCCGCGTCGCTACAGTGGATTCGTGCCGGGTGGCGGTGGAACGTAGCGCGGTTGGGGTCCGAGAAATCGGTTCATTTCGTTGAGGATTCGCACGACGGCTTTGTCGTTGCGGGTCGCCTTGAAGTCCCCCGACAACCGCGTGCGATTGAAGATGTCGCCAATTTCCCCGACGCGTCGCACCTGCTTCAGGCTGGATTGCTCGAGTTCACCCTTCAGCGTGTCGCCCTTTCGATTCTCCGAAAACGACGCAAACCCAGCCCCCTGAAAGCAAACCGCCCCCAGGTCGCCGATGATCGAATACGCCACAACACCGTTGATCATTGAACTTTCGATCTTGTTGCGGGCTTCAACCGGCGCGAACACGCTTCGGACGTGGACGATCTGCGTCACTCGGTTGGGATCGTCGATGTCGTTTTGACTCCCCCGCCGCACGACAATGTCCATGTTCCCGTCCGCCGACGTCATGTAAAAGGCTTCATCGAAAATCTCGTGCAATTGCTCCGTTTCGCCGACATCGACGTAGTTGGTAATGTCAAACCGCCCTGCCGGCTGATGGCACCCGACAGCCAATGTGATGAACATCACCGCGGCGAAGGAGCGGATGGTCGCGCCCGGCATTCTTTTCGACAAAATAAAGGTTTCCTTGCGATTGGACATGTATCCGTGCCATCCATAGCGTGGTGACCGGTATGGTCACGAAATCGATTTGCAAAATGCGATATGCCGGGCAACCCTATCAACGCCCCAAAACCACGTCAATCAAATCTGCACCTGTGCCATCGGGATTTTCAAAAAAGTTGAAAGACTCCGACGTCTGACGTAAGCGCTGGTGAGTCCCCCAATTCATCCATATAATCCGGGCTGAATGCCACGGGCGCCCCAGATTCACGGAGCGCCCCGGAACACCATTGTCGGAATTCAATCATGACAATCGCATCTGAGTCTTTTCCACGAAAGCATCGCCTGGGTGTCGTGTCGTACCTGAATGCCAAACCACTCACCTGTGGTCTCGATGACGACCCGAATCTCGAACTGACCCATGCCGTCCCCGCCGCCCTCGCGCCGATGTTGGACGCCGACGAAGTCGATGTCGCGCTGGTGCCGGTGGTGGATCTGGTCGGACCTGGGCGCTCGTGGAAGATCATTTCGAATGCCTGCATCGGCTGCGATGGCGAAACGCTGACCGTGCGGGTCTTCTCAAACATCCCTCCGTCCGAAGTCGAAACGTTGTACGTGGACGGCGATTCGCACACTTCGGTCGCGTTGGCCCAAGTGATTTGGCTTCAGAAGTTTGGCAGGACCCTCAACATCATCCAGTTGGACGACCGCATCGATCGCCAGACCTGCGATGCGATTCTGTTGATCGGTGACAAAGTCATCACCAGCCACCTGCCTCATCTCGACATTCAAACTGATTTGGGCAGCGCATGGAAATCGCTGACGGGACTGCCGTTCGTGTTTGCGGCGTGGGCGGCGAAGCTGGAATACGATGCAGGCAATCTTGAAGTACTGCTCGCAAAAGCCCGCGACGATGGCGTGCGGCAAGCCGATCAAATCGCAAGCAACGTGGGCCCCGCACTCGGTTGGCCGGTCGAACTCGCACAGCGGTATTTGACCCATCGATTGCGTTTCACCATCACCCCGCGACACAAAGAGGGCTTGACGCGGTTCATCGCTTTAGCCCAAGAATTTGATCTGGTCCCCAACAAGCAGGAGTTGGTGTTTGCATGATTTCCACAACCTCGACCATCCCCGCAACGACACCTGCGACATCGCGCATCAGCGCCGACGATGCCT
>BQJS01000243.1 GCA_021604825.1 Phycisphaerae bacterium
GATTTGGGTCACGAAGTCGCCACCGCGCAGGTTCGCATGCACGATCCGCTCAAGCGTCTCGACAATGTGATGGTCGATGTCGTCTTAGCCGACAGCATCGAAACCAAAGTCAAAGTCTGGGTCGTTCGATCGAAGGGGTCGGAAGGCGCCGAAGAGCAGCAGGAAGAAAAGAGCTGGAGCGAAGAGCAAGAGGAGGTGGTCTTCGGTGGCGCCCAAGGACGAGACGAATAACAGCGCCGAAGGCAACCAAAACCAGCATCGCGACGACTCAACGGACGCGAGAGACGAGGCCCCCAACTCAGGCCCAGAAGATATCACAGGCCCGGAAGATCCGTCTGTCCGCACCAACACACAAGAATCTATTCCTCAGGACGCCATTACACAGGACCCTGTTCCTCAAGACTCCCTGCACTCCTTAGCAGATTCCGAACCGCTTGATACGTTACCGGGCGATTTTGGCGATGCAGGCTCCCGCATGAGCCAACCGGAGCAATCGTCCAAATCGCAAAAGTCAACAACATCGCCGCGCGCTGGCCAATCGCAAGCGAGTCCCCGCAGACAACGCAGTGGAACCACATACGGCGTGTCGGGGCCACATGACGTTTCCGTCAAAGATCGACTTCCCCCGCAAAACCTCGATGCCGAACGATGCCTGCTCGGCACCATGATGCTCAGTCGAGAAGCCGTTGGTGAAGTCATCCCGATCATCGGCAAGTCCGACGTCCGCTGGTTCTATCGCCCGGACCACCGCACCTTGTTCGAGGTCCTCGTCGATGTTTACGACCAAAACGAACCGATCGACCTGGTCGTGGTTTGCAACGAGTTACAACGTCGCAACCAACTCAAAGCCGTCGGCGGAACCGAGTACATCGTCCGCTGCGCCGAGAGCACGCCGTCGGCTGTCCATGCGGAACACTACGCCCGCATCGTTCGCGACAAAGGAATGCTCCGCGATCTGATTGGCTGTGCGAATGAAATTGCTGAGGACGCATACAGTCACATTGAAAGCGCCGCTGTCCTGCTCGACCGGGCTGAGCAGCGGCTGTTCTCCGTGACAGAGCGCCGCATCGCAGGGTCAGCCACCGCCCTATCCGATCTTGTGCGGCCAATATATCAACGAATGATCGATGGCGACCACCATGACCTTGCTGGTGTGCCGTCCGGGTTTAGCGAGTTGGACGAATTGACCACCGGATTCCAACCCGGCGACCTGATCGTCATCGCGGCACGACCGTCGATGGGAAAAACCGCTCTCGCACTCAATATTGCAGAGCACATGACCGCCGTCGAAAAACGCCCCGCTGTCTTCTTCTCAATGGAGATGAGTTGCGAGCAGGTGGCTCAGCGTATGCTATGCAGTCGCGGTCGAATCGACGCCCAGCGTTTTCGCAAGCGAATGCTCAACAGTGAAGAGAAACGCGATTTCGCCGAAACGTGTGCTGAATTTGAGCAAGCCCCTCTATACGTCGACGACACGCCTGGCATGAGCCCGATGGAATTGCGGGCCAAGGCGCGCCGCCTCAAGGCTCAGAAGAATATCGACGCGGTGTTGGTGGACTACCTCCAACTCATGCACGTGCCCGGATCGGAGAGCAGACAGCAAGAAGTGGCGGAAATTAGTCGCGGGCTCAAAGCACTCGGGCGCGAACTCAACGTCCCCATCCTCGCGATGGCCCAGCTCAACCGGATGGTCGAAGGACGCACCGGTAACGAACCGCGGATGAGCGACCTGCGCGAATCGGGAGCGATCGAACAGGATGCGGACGTGGTGATCCTCATTCACCGTGAGGAGTATTACAAACGCGACGACCCCAGTCTCAAAGGCAAAGCCGACCTCATCATCGCCAAGCAGCGTAACGGCCCCACCGGCAAGATCACTTTGACTTTCAACAGCGTGGTCACACGGTTCGACAATTATTCGCCGATATCCGATCCCGGATACGGGGGCGACGCGCCGTTCTAGATAGAATGCATCTCTGTGGTCGACAGCCTTTGCGCGAGAGTACTCGCAATTGTGTTCGGGGCATGGGTGATTTGTTCAATTCACAAATCAAAGATTACCCAAATTGTTTTGGTTGCTTGGCCCCAATGCCACCGATATGATGCGGCGAATCTGGTGCGGAAGGTGACTTCTGTCGACATTCGATCGACGGATCACCGAATGAATATCGGCCGGCATCGACACATCACCGGTCGCGTTTGGCAAGTGGAAGGCAACGTGAAACCAATCCAAAACCGAAGCTGGCTAACATTGTGCGCGCTGGTTGTGACCATGATGATCGCAAACGCGTCCCATGCCCAGCAGGCGACACCCATCTCAAATTCATCCGCGACCGGTTCAACGGTCAACGAAATCCGCTTTGAAGGCTTAGAGCAAGCCGACGAAAACTACTGCCTCTCGGTCATTCAAACCCAGCCGGGACAATCGTTCGATCAAGCGAAAGCCGATGCCGACGTGACACGCATCTTGTCGACGGGGCGATTCGTAGATGTTCGATACGATACGGCCCGGGTTGGCAACGGAGTCGTGCTGACGTTTTTTGCCGAACCGCGTGTGCAAGTGACGGCGATTGAATTCGTTGGAAACGACAAGTTCCCGGAGCGAAAACTCCGCGCGGAGGTCCCAGTCAAAATTGGCGACCCGATCGACACGTTCAGCATTCGCGAAGGTGCGTCCGCGGTCACCCAACTGTATCGCGATGCGGGTTATGGACAAATCGTGGTGACGTTCGACAACGATCTGCTCAACGAAACCGGTGAATTGTACTACACGATCGAAGAAGGACCTCGGGTGCGGGTCCGTCGGATTGCGTTTGAGGGCAACGATTCGATCGAGGCCAAGGAACTCGAAAAGAAAGTTTCAACCAAACCCTATCGCTGGATTTTTCGCGACGGCAAATTCGATGAAGATGTCGTCGAAGCCGACGCTGCAACGGTGCAGGCACACTACCGTGGGCAGGGGTTTCTCGATGCGCGGGTCGGTTACCGCGTGGATGTCGAAGAATCCGCACAGGACATTGCGGTTACGTTTACGATCGTCGAAGGGGACCGCTACAACGTCGAGTCGATTGAGATTACTGGAAACGAAGTCTTCACCACTGACGAGTTGCTCGACCTTACCGACCTATACGTGGACGAACCGATTCTCCAAAAGAAGCTCGAAGCAAGTGGCCGAGCGATCCAGAAAAAGTATGGCGAGCAGGGATACATCTTCTCGTTTGTCGAACCGGTCCGCGTCTTTAGCAGTACACCTGGCTACGTTCGCGTCACGTTTGAAATCACCGAAGGCGAGCAGATTCAGGTTGGCCGCGTCGTGGTTCGAGGCAACGAACGCACCCGCGACAAAGTCGTCCGCCGCGCTGTCGAGCTGTTTCCCGATGACGTTTACAACCTGACCAAAGCCAAAGAAGGCGAAGAAAACCTCCGGGCGACGCAGATTTTTCAATCAGCCACCGTCACGCCCGTCGGCGATCAGCCAGGCGTTCGCGACGTTTTGGTCACAATCGACGAGTCGCAAAAAGCAGGCAACTTCATCTTCGGATTCGGCGTGACGAGCAACAGCGGATTGGTCGGTTCGATCATGTTGGACATCAAGAACTTTGATCTGTTCGACACACCGAGAAGTTTCTCTGAATTCGTCAAGCTGCGTTCGTTCTACGGCGGTGGTCAACGACTCCGTGTCGAACTTCAGCCGGGTACCGAGTTGAATCGTTTCCGCGTCGATTTCACCGAACCATATCTGTTCGACAAACCTATTCGCTTCGACTCCAGCTTCTACTTCTTCGAGCGCGATCGCGACGATTACAGTGAACGTCGCGTCGGTGCCAACGTCAGTGTGGGTAAACGATTGACGAAGGGATTCTTGAAAGACTGGTACGGTGAGTTGGCGCTGCGTGTCGAAAACATTCGCCTAGACGACCTCGACCCGCTGGTCGCCCGCGACATTCGCGATGATGAAGGTTCGACGTTCCAGACGAGCGTCAAGGTGACGATGGTTCGCGACCGAACGGACAATCGCTTCATCCCGACGACAGGCGATCGGACCCGCATTTCGTACGAACAATTCGGCGTGATGGGTGGGGATTCGTTCTTTGGAAAACTAACCGGAAGCTACGCGCGTCACTTCACGCTGAAGACTGATGAACTCGATCGCAAGAGTGTGCTGACGTTGCGCGGGGTAGCCGGCGCCATTATCGGTGATGCACCGGTGTTCGATCGCTTCTATGCGGGCGGTATCGGATCGGTTCGCGGTTTCCAGTTTCGTGGAATCAGCCCCCGGCAAGGCATCAGCGATGACGAGATCGGTGGCGAGTTGATGCTTCTGTTTTCGACGGAATACACCTTCCCAATCTTTGCCGATACGCTGCGCGGTGTCGTATTCGCCGACATGGGAACGGTTGAGTCCGACTTTGAGTTGAGCGATTGGCGCGTGTCGCTGGGAACGGGCGTGAAGTTGCAGGTCGATTACTTCGGACCGGTGCCATTGGAATTTGATATCGCCGCCCCGGTCATCCGAAACAGTGACGACGACGAACAGATATTCAGCTTCTTTATCGGTGCGGCGTTCTAGTTTGTGACCGCGCTCGGATTGGACCTGAGACGTCTAGAGGTTTGACATCATTCTGGTTGGACAGAAACCTGGTCGATCAACAACCTGACCGAATCGAATCGGATCAAAACAAGAAATTGGCAGCACCGCGATCGCATAGGCGGCGCGGGTTGCCTGACCCTTCACAAGGGAGACGAATACAATGAAACACAAGCGAAATAGACGTTGGCTGAAACCGCCGCAGTTTGTGCTGGCGTTTGCGATCGTCGTTTCGATGACGCAAGTTGCCAACGCCCAATCCAAGATCGCCGTCATCGATGTCGCCCAGGTCTTCGAATCGTACGAAATGACCCGCGATCTCGAAGCGATGTTCAACGCCAAGCGCCAGGAACTTGCCACCGAAGCCGAACAGCGGCGGACCTCGATCGAGCAGATGCGTCGCGGGTTGGCTGCCTTCGACCCCGCCTCCTCCGATTACATCTCCCGCGAGAAGGAGTTGATCCGAGCCGAGGTCGATTTCCAGGTCTGGTCGACCCATTCCGAGCAGCGTTTGAAAACGAATCACAAGTTGTGGTTGCTGTCCATCTATCGCAACACCCAGGCAATGGTCAGTCAGTTGGCCAACGAGCGAAATTTCGACCTGGTTCTGACCTTTGACCGGCTGGCTGAGGATGCCCCGGACTCGGTCACGCTTCGCCAGCAAATCCTGCTTCAAAAGGTGATCTACCACCATTCCCGGATCGATATCACGACCGAGGTACTCAATCGCCTCAATAACGAGTATAAATCCAGCGGTGGCATCCGTTCGTTGGATGCCCTTCCTGCTAACTCGAATAGGACGCCGGGCTCACAACCAAACGGGATGAGTCCTACACCATGACAGACTCGATGACATTAGCCGGTATTGCCTCGGTGGTCGGCGGAAGTGTTCGCGGCGACGAAGATGCGGTCGTGAGCGGCGTGGCCACGATCGGGGCGGCTGGCAGCAATGAACTAACTTGGGCGTCGGCTCCGCAACATCGCGCCTTGCTCGCCGATTCGGGGGCAGGAGCAGTCCTGGTTGACGATGGATTCGGCGAGACTCCGATGCACGCCATCGTTTGCGCGGACGTGGATGCGGCGCTCGTAGATGTCTTGAGCGCATTCTCAACAACGATGCCCGGACCCGCGGTTGGCATCCACGAATCCGCGATGATTTCCGACAGCGCCAAAATCGGCAAAAACGTAGCGATTGGCCGCCGCGTGATCATCGACGACAACGTGGTGATCGGCGACGGCAGCATCCTGCATGACGGCGTATTTGTGGGTTGCGGATCGCGAATCGGAAGCGACTGTCGCCTGTGGACCTACGTGGTTGTCCGTGAAGGTTGCGCCCTCGGCGACCGTGTTACCGTTCATTCGCACACGGTAATCGGTGCTGACGGATTCGGATACATCACGCGAGAGGGTGCCCATCGAAAAATCCCCCACCTCGGCGGCGTGATCATTGGCAACGACGTCGAGATCGGCGCCTCAACCTGCATCGACCGATCCAAGACCGACC
>BQJS01000244.1 GCA_021604825.1 Phycisphaerae bacterium
CTGATGAAATTGTTGACGATATTCTGCGCACCGAAACCGAGCCCAATCGCCATCGCACCGCCCAAGACGGTGAACACGGTCAAGGGCACGTTGACCAGCCGCAGCGCGATCAGTGAGCAAATGCCAACCAGCAGATAGAAAATGACGCGCTGAAACGCAACGGACGAAGCGCTCTGCACGCCCACTTGCGGCAAGATGCGCCGGCCAATGATGACGCTGAGGATGCGCGACACCCACACACCGACCACCAAGAACAGAACACCAAGCACCACTTTGTTGATCGTGATGGGCTGCCCGTCAACTTCAAAGATCTGGTAATCCCAAACCTGAAGAAACGCATCCCAAACGCTCAAAGGAGCCGGTGCGTTTGTGGCGGGCGGATTGATTTGGGCGAGTAACGCATCAAGCATGATTGGTTCGGCAATCGATTATGTCGCGTGATGAAATCCAGAATCAGAAGCAATTGGAATTATACCGATTCCGCCCCTGCAACCATCATCAATAACTTCATGCAGAACAATCCGGCATAGGTGCCCAACACGTATCCCGCGATGGCGAGTAGTGCGCCAACCGGTGCGAGCGCAGGATGAAATGCCGCAGCCACTACGGGGGCACTCGCAGCGCCACCGATATTTGCCTGTGAACCGACGGCGACAAAGAAGATCGGTGCCTTGATCAATCTGGCCACGCCAAGAAGCACGACGATATGCACGCAGATCCAGATCGCCGCAACGTAGATCAACGGTAGGTTATCTCGAATTTTGTCGAAGCTCGCGTGGGCTCCAATGCACGCGACGAGCAAATAGATCATGACCGAGCCGATCTTAGACGCTCCCACGCCTTCCAGATTGCGAGCCTTGGTAAACGATAGCACCAGGCCGATGGTTGTCGCGAAGACATATTTCCAAGTTCCGGCAGTGAAGACGTTTGTGACGAACGCCAAACCCTCGGTTTGTTCTATCCAGCCGTTGAGCCAAATACCGGCCTGGTAGCTGAAATAGGAACCGCCAAATCCGAGCGCGAGTATGACCATGAAGTCAGGCATCGTTGGAATGCGATTGGTGCGGGCCTGAAACTCTTCCATGCGGTTCTTGAGATCGTCAATCGCTGACGTGTCGGCACCGACGAACCGATCGATTGACTTTTGTTTACCAGCCATGAACAACAACACTGCCATCCAGATATTGGCGACCAGCACATCCGGAATCACCATCAATGCGAGCATTTCGTCGGTGACGTTGGCAGCTTTTCCGATCGCCACAAAATTCGCACCGCCACCAATCCAGCTTCCGGATAGCGCTGCGAGCCCGCGCCATGATTCTGGATCAAGAGATCCTGGATCAAGCGCCGCGCTGCAAATCCACAACGCGATGGGGCCGCCAATGACGATGCCCGTCGTTCCGGCCAATAGCATGACGACGGCTTTCCATCCCAATCGTAAGATCGCTGGAAGATCAAGCGCGACGATGAGCAAGAGCAAGCTGGCTGGAAGCACGTACCCTTTGACGAATTCGTAGAGGGCCGATTCGTGTGGAATGATTTTAAACGTACTCAAGACCGTCGGAATGAAATAGCAGAACACGAGGACTGGAATGACTTTAAAGATCTTGCCGAGCTTCGGATGGGCGTTGATCGCGAAGAGTAGCGCCAAGACGGCCAACAGCACTGCCAAGATGCCGGCCGGTTCTTCGAGATAGGGCGGTGTATAAGGTTCGGGCGTTCGGCCCCCTGACCAGAATATACTCATCTGGACTCCTCTGTGATTCAGTAGACGCTACCGTCATCAAATATCGAACGAATCGATAGGGGCGGATTATGACGCAGGACGATGCATTCGTCGAGCGCTGTCGATAAGCCATCCTCGACGCGCGTTCATCGGTCGTGCCACTGCTCTGTGAGCAGTGCTTGGCCGTTGGCGACGATCCCCGAATTCACTGCTCACAGAGCAGTGGCACGCATTGCGGTTACTTTGCGTGTTCGATCAGTGTTTTCAAATCCTGCCAGTATCCGGGCAGCGCGTCCGAGCTGCGCTTCGGATTGATATTGGCCAGAGTTTCCGGCTTCTTCAGATGTAACGCTGCGATCCGCTTACTCAACGCCAATTGTCCGGGCGAAAGAAATGCATCGGACGATTGGCCGTTGGCGATGGCGGCATTGACTTTGGTGGCCTGGAGTTGCGTTAACGGTAGATAGTGATACTCGGGTTTCTTGGATAGGTGATATTGCTGTTGGGTCGAGGTGTCGACGGTTGCGTCACTTCTTGTCACTGATTCGCCGACGACTTTCTTGGCGACTGATACCTGCGCGTCGGTTCGGGCGAAGACGCGATGAGCGCAGTCTTGTTTCTTGGCCTGTTCGACGAGCGTTTTGTATTCGAGAACGGTTGGGTCGAAATCGACCTCGACGACTTCGAGTTTGTCGAGCATGCCGATTCGCGTTGAGGTTACGCCGGCCAGCTTGCCAAGTTTCTGTTCGCCTTCCCAATAGCAGTGCATTGCGAAAGTGGCTGTCTCTTTTTTCTTGGGGTTGTATTCGGCTTCTACCAACGCGAGGTACTCGGGCACCGATTGATTTGACGCGCGAAGGGCTGCGACCATCGCATGAAGCAGTCCGCCAGTCGAATAGTCGTCCGCATGTCGCGCGATCATGTCCTTGCCGCTGCTGTCGACAAAGCGCACGACCGGGTTGCTCCACGTCGGCTCCTTGTATTTCTTGAGAATCTTCTCTTCGTCGCCCGAGATGTTGTTGTACACCACGGCTGTTTCGAACAGGCTGGCTGCATCGACCACGATCGGATGGCTGAGCGGGCCGGTCCCGAACTGCTTGCAGGTTCCACAACCGGGCACCTCGTCGAACAGAAGCATCACCGGCTTGCCGGACTTCTTCGATGCCGACAACACCTTGGGAAGATCTCGCACCCAAGGGATTTGTCCGAGTTCGACCGGTGCAATTGAATCCTGCGTGGGCGACTCGGCGCTGACGCTCAAGGGAATGGCGATACTGGCTAGGATTGCTAGAAACGGTCGAAAGTGATTGTGGCTGGTTTTCATGCTCATGTTCCTTATCGTGCAGCGATGGCCCAATCGCCGCTGACTCCGCTCGGAGCCCTGAAACGTGTTTTTATTTCTGCGTTCAGGATGCCCATCATCTTATATGCTTGGCTTAAATGCGCCCACCACGCGGGCGCACACCGGCCGGCGAGCGGGTCGGGAAATCACAACAAATGCCTGATTGAAGCGCGACTCCGCACCGACTAAACTTGCGGACGTTCATATTGCAACGATCAGCCCATCAACCAGCACGGAAGCGAAATTCGATGGCGTACATTCCCAAAGCCACCTCTTCTTCACGAGGCACCATGTCCTCGTCGCGTAAAGAATGGATCATCAGACCGCCATGGCAAGAGTGCCAGCAGGCGGCAAAGAATTGGCGCGTTCCGGAAATCGTTGCCCAGGTTTTGTTCAATCGTGATGTGGCGTCAGCTGACTCGGCTCGATCGTTCATGGATCCCCATCTGCAGGATCTTCATCCACCCGAATTGCTTCATGGCGCAGTAGAAGCCGCCAAGCATCTGGCGGATGCTGTGCGCGATGGCAAGCGGATCGTGCTGTATGGCGATTACGACGTTGACGGCGTGACGGGCGTGGCCATCCTCTGGCACGCGCTGAAGATCGCCGACGCCAACGTGTCATTCTACGTGCCGCACCGTGTCGAAGAAGGTTACGGTCTGAACATGTCCGCGATTCAAAGCCTTGCAGACGAGGGGGCTGACCTGATCGTTTCGGTCGATTGCGGGATCGGTTCGATCGAAGAGTGCGCGTTGGCCCGGTCGCTGGGTACGTCACTCATCGTGACCGACCACCACGAAACCAAATCCGAATTACCGCCGGCGACGGTGTTGGTGCATCCGGGATTGGGCGATACCTATCCGAATCGTCATCTCTGCGGTGCCGGTGTGGCGTTCAAAGTCGCGTGGGCGTTTGCCCGCGAGATGAGCGGTTCGCCGAAAGTGACGCCCGAATATCGCGAGTTTCTCAAGCATGCGTTGGCGCTGGCTGCGATGGGGACGATTGCTGACGTGGTTCCGCTCGTTGGCGAAAATCGCATCATCAGCCGCTGCGGATTGGCACGTCTTAGCGAATCACCTTGGCCGGGCGTGCGGGCGCTGCTGGAGGTTTCGGGGATATCTGATGGCGACGCGATTGACGGGACGACGGTTGGATTTCAAATTGGTCCGCGCCTCAATGCGGCTGGTCGAATGGGGCACGCGCGCCTGGCGATTGAACTCTTGACCCGTGCCGACGAGAATCGCGCCCGCGAAATTGCAATGTACCTCGACGATCACAATCGCGCCCGACAAACCAAACAGCGCAAGCACGTGAAAGACGCGTGCGAGCAGGTTGAAAGCTTGGGCATGGACGGCGACACGCATCGCGGAATTGTGCTCGCGAGCGATCAATGGCATCCGGGGATTGTCGGCATCGTGGCGTCGCGAATTGTGGATCAATACCGCAAACCGGCTGTGCTGATCGCGTTGGAAAATGGCGAAGGGCAGGGATCGGCCCGCAGCGTGCCCTACTTTGCGATGCACACGGCGTTGGAGTCGTGCAGCGAGCATTTGATCAGTCACGGTGGGCACGAGATGGCCGCAGGTCTGCGCATCGAATCCGACAAAGTGCCAGCATTTACCGAAGCATTTATGCAGCACGCGAACAACACGCTGTCGGGCGCATCGCATTTGCCGAAACTGCGCATCGACGCGGAAGTGCCGCTGAGCAGCCTGGACGATCGCACAGTCACAGCCATCCGCAATCTCGGCCCGTTCGGCGAAGGGCACCCCAAACCGCTGTTCGCAACGGATTGGCTGGAGTTGGCACAAGAACCGCGCTGCGTCGGAAAGAATCAAGACCATCTGCAAGTCGTGCTAGCCGGCGACAACAGCGTCATCAAAGGCATCGCTTTCGGTGCCGGCGAACTAGCCGAAGAATTAAAAGAACACCGCCAATGCCGAGTCGCCTTCGAACCCATCATCAACGAATTCCGAGGCCGCCGCTCCGTCGAAATGCAAATCGTCGATTTTAAGTTTCCGGGTGATGAGTAAGCAATCGTTTGAAAGGCCCGCGAATTGTTTTGTGCGAAGCGCTGAGGAATTGTTAAATCACAATTTCGATACCGGACAGGCAATTGAGCCTTGAAAACCAAACGAGTCAAACGAAGTAAGCAAGCCTTCGGTTGTCCCAATTGTGGATCCACTTCGAACCATCACGTCGTCTTCAGTATCGGGAATGTTCTAATTGTCGTACTCGGTTGGCCCTTGGTCGGCGCACTTCACCTGGTTGATCTTCTCCTAGGCACTGGACCAATTCATCCTGATCTGCCTATGAAACGTAAGTGTCGCTCATGCGGCACGGTATTTCGTGGAACGATCCACCTGAGTCAAAATCTATATGAATGTGCAAAGTGTGGTTACGACTTGACCGGCAATGTCTCGGGGAAGTGCCCTGAATGTGGTTGGTCAATGCCAGACAAACATGTTGAGTACATTCGCGGCAATGATCCCGATAAACAAGAACGCGGGTGATTCTAAGGCGTGGTAAATCAGCCTCAACTCTTAAGTTCCAGATGAAGTTACTTTGGTTTATACCGAGCGCGGTCGGCGAAGTAGTCGATGACTCGGACTCTGGTTAGGAATGTTGCGCCGTGTGTTACGCCGGCGGGGATGTGGTAGGCGTCGCCTGGGCCGTATTCTTTTTCTTCGCCGCCGATGGTCAGTTTCATGCGTCCTTCGAGGACGACGCCCCATTGTTCGCCGTGGCTGTGCGGGGTGACTTCGCCGATCGGTTCGATGTCGAAGAAGCAGACCTGGTGGTCTTCGGCTTGCGAGAGCCAACCGCGCACGCCGGGGAAGGGGATGTCGGCTTCCGGCAGGTTTCGGATGGCGTCACAGTAGAATTCGTCGGTCATTGCTTACACTCCTT
>BQJS01000245.1 GCA_021604825.1 Phycisphaerae bacterium
CCCATATGGATCGCTGAAGTTTATCCTTGCGCTGGCTCGCCCCGAGTGAAACTGTCCTGCCATTGCAAACCTAGGTTGAATGACCCACTTGCCGTTTTCGCTGATGTAGCCCCACTTGCCGTCAATCATCGCGGCTGCAAGGCCTTCACTGAACAAACCGACATCCTCGAATCGCGCGACGATAACCAAGTCGCCGTCGCTGTTTATGAACCCCTCCTTGCCCCCAATGCGAACCGAAAACAATGGGCGTGAAGTTCCGGACGGCCCGTCCTGCAATCGTGAGCGTACAACGATTGTTTTTTTCGAATGACTATTAAACGAGTAGAGAATTGGGACAATGACTGTCACTAGCGCAAGGCAGCCCAATAAGAGCTTCGATCTGTAGGATCTCGCCGATTCCATCGAAATCACTAACTACCTGCTTCGCAGCATGCCACAAAGCGCAGGCATGGTTTGAATACTCTTTTAACTGAAGCCATAACGTGCGGCTCGAATTCTTGGTTTAGTCCGTATGAAAATGCACCAAAGCTGCGCCGCCGCTTAGTTTCCATTGCTCTACGACGCGGCCGCTGAGCCAGCCTGTTGATCTGGCAGAGACGCCTGACACGAGGAAGTATTTTATCTCGTATTCGTCGAGGATTTTCTTTCGATCCGGCCACGACATCGATGCTGACAATAGCGCTTGCATATCTCTTTTCCGCTGGGGATGTGCGCTGGCTCCGGGGCTGCTTCGGTCGGGCGCTAGAATGAAATGATCGGAAAGCGTCACGATCAACCGCCCCATTCGACCGTCGGCTAGCACGACTTCCTTCGGCGGGATGGCCTCCTGCAAGAGTTCCCTCGCCCTTCGCATGTTTTCGATCTGTTCGTGGCGCTCGGCACGTGGCGACTTCGCTTGCTGCCAGTACGCGGACCAGGAATAATCGGCCGACGGATTTGAAATCTGTGTCGCGAACAGCACGGCGACCAACGACAGCAGCCCCCGCTTCCACCACGTATTGATCTGCTCGCGCAAGAGAAAGATGACTCCACCAACGACCATCATCCAAAGGCAAATACTAAGGATGCCGCCGATGCGTCCGAAGATCCATTTCTTGCCCAGCAATTTCAACGTGAAGGTACAAAGCGGTGGAAAGTAGAGGATCGCCGCAACAGTCGCCCACACGCACAGCAGCTTCAGCCCGTCGCTTCGGCGTTCGCCTGCGAGCGTCGTCAGCGCTCCTAAGAGAACCAGCGCCAGCATCAACGCCGGTCGCCCTCCCATCATCCTTTCCGGCTTGAGCATGACCATCCCATTCGAGAAGGTGTGGTACTTCTCTTCTTGGCCTTCATCGGGATCTTTCTCAGTTGCTACATGCTGCGTGCTTGATGGCTCCCTCAGTTCTGAACTGGGTCCTTTGACATATTTCGCAACAAGGGCAAAGGGCATGCCCAGAGCCAAAGCCGCCATCGCCATTGCAATGAACCGCCAGTGGAGTTGCCGCTTCACCGTCTTCCATCCAAGCGCAATTAAAAGGAGCGGGCCTACTGCAAGACAAACGAACCCCGCGTAGAGTCCGTGGAACTGACCAAGCACAAAAGTTCCCGCGGCCAATCGAATCACCGCGATGATGGAATCGGGATTGCGGCAGAGCTGAATCGCAAACGCAATCACGAGTGGCACCATGATTTTCATGGACGATTGATTGGGGTAGACGACAAAGGGAATCGTGCTGCTTAGAAACAGAAAGAAGAGTCCCACGACCCATCCTGTCCAGCGATGACCGAACACCGTCCACGCCAGATAAAACGAGGCGGCGACGATCATCAACTTGGTCCAGATCCAACTCGTCGCCCACACGCCGAGAAAATCGACAAAGGTCAGCTGACTACAACTGGCCTGCAATGCGTGCATGAGATTGGTGTGGTATGTGGCAAAAAAACCCGGCACTTCGATGAACGGGTCTTGGTTGCTGAACCCGTTGGCCAGCAAGAATCGGATTCGGGCGAGGTGGATTTGGGCATCGCCTTTGAGAAAAGCGCCGGTCCTGCCGGCCATCACCATCTCGAAGACGACAAACGCAAACTCGACGCACAGAAATCCGGGAAGCAGCTTCTTCAAATCGGGCCAGAACTGCCAACGCGTCGCCTGCACCACCGAACCTATTACCAAGATCACGCAGGCGATCGAAAACACCGCGACCGGCAAGTGAAGCACATAACAAAGAATCGAAATCGGCGAGAGGACCGCCACTGAGGCGACAAATCCAACCGCAATGACAGCCAACGGACCACCTTCAAATGTATCAGGGGCCCAGCGTCGCACCATCACCGCGCCTGCGAAGGTCAAGCTGAGCCAGAACAGAACCGTTATCCACATGGGCACATCCTTTCCTCAACGCGATTTTGAAGGCGGGAGTTTAACAGAACGAGCCGTCAGTGGCGCAATTCGATGGTGTAAAAGTCAGTAACACGGAGGCTTCTCGCTTCGCAGGCACGATTCTTGACAATCTTTGCAGCGGCGAGATACTTGGAAATCTCTCTGAATTTATCGTAAACACGACTGGGTTGGCGCACGAGAACAACATGAAGCAACTGTGTATCGTCTGCGTCGTCAATGCCAAGTACGAGCGATTCATTCCCATATTCGCGTTGTCGATCTTCCGCGCTTATCCCGATTATGCGGTTCGCATTTATATCCAGGATCAACTGAGCAGAAAGATTCAGCGGGCCGTGGACATGGTGCGCGAGGAAGGCTCACTCGAGATTGTTCCGAATTGCCTGGACGGGTACCCCAACACACCTCAAGTCTTCAAGAGTCTGCGATGGGTCTTGCATGACGAAGTCTTTTCCGACTATGAGCATTTGTACTTTGGTGACATCGACATGTTCATGTGTCGCGAAACGCCTTCACTACTGGACTTTCATGTCGATCGATGCATACGAGTCGGACTGCCCTACAGCAATGTGGTTCGACCAGATTCCGAGCGCTTGTCCGGGCTTCACTTTGTCATCACCAAGCCGTACTTCGAAGGGACGTTGGAAACGATCCGTCAATACGACGAGATGCTGAAGCAAGACCGCCTCACGCTCGCGGACAAAGGCGGCAATGAAAAGTTGCTCTACGAAATGATGATGAAGTCGATCGGACTTCCGCCACCATGCACGAAAGAAGAATTCGGAAAGCAACGACCGCACCACGGAATTCACCTGGGACTTTGGCGGGGACGCTTTTCCAAGCAGGCTCCATCCCCGTGGATGTCGCGCGATCAGCACGCTGATTTTTTCAGCCAATTCATGCAAATCTATGAATGCCCACGGGGGAAACAGGTGTTTCAGCTATGTCGGGCGCCGGAAGTCAAACGAATGAGCAAGCAATATCGTTTGCATCTGTCTTAAGAAGCCAGCCATCCACGCCTATCTTGCTCTGATTTGGAATCGCATTAGCATGTGTTCAGAAGAGCAAGAATTCAGGCAAACGCCAGGGAAATCGCCATGCCAATTAACCGGCTTCAACAATTCGTTTTGCGTGTTTCGCGACGCGTGCCAGCGCTGAACAAGAAACTGTGTAGCCTCTGGAATATCAACACGAAAGCGTATTGGGATGGCGAATACTCAGCCGCAACCGCCGATCAGAAATGGAGCGAAGACAAGCGACTCTATTTCTACAAGCTAGCCGAGACCGCACTCCCAAATGGCAACGCAACCATACTGGATGCCGGCAGCGCGCTGGGGGCGGGCGGGCGATACTTGATGGATCAAAATTCCAATTGGAAAATCGAAGGACTGGACTTCAGCGCCGCCGCCTGCGAACGGGCTGTCATTAAGACTCACTGCGTTGATCTTCTCAAGGAAAACGTCCAGGGTCAGTACGACTATGTTTTGGCAATTCAAACGTTGGAGCATTTCCCATCGCCGAACCCCATCATCGCCAAACTGTTTGCAGCCGCCCGTGAGGCGCTGATCTTAACAGTGCCTTATGCTGGGCAATTAAGCCCCACCCACCCCGTGAGTTTCGACGAAAATAGCTTCGCGGATTATGAGCATGTGAACGTCAAATTGAGTGAACGGATCATTCCAAAGACAGGACAAAAAAAGACCGACATGCTCGCGGTTTTGAGCAAGCGCCCGTTTGAATTCAGCGAGTCTTCAGGTAAAGCCTGAGCAGGCCCACCCATCGAATCAAACCAGCCCAACCGGTGCTTCAATCCTGGCGATAAAACAGCGTGCAAGGCCACTTGCGATCGCTGGTGATCGACGCGTATCCGCACTCTTCCATCTTCCGAATCGTCGAGCGAACTTTTCGTTGACCGTAAATCTGCGCATGAAACGAAATGCTGAGTTGGCGTATTCGATTCTGCAAGTCCGCACTCTTCATGATGCCCGCAAGGATCGGAAGCTCAGCCCCCTCACAATTTGAGAAGAACACGTCAATCTGTGACGCATTGTTATTTTTCAGAACCGTTTCCACACCGACGCAAGGCAGCGACTTCTTTACCGACTTGCCTCTCGAATTACGGCGAAACAACGACCTTCGACTAAAGATACTGTTGGACGAAGGGTTGTCGGAAAACTCGAAGAATTCGATTTCACCGTCTTGCTCGCCGACGGCTTGGTTGTGCGTCTTGATGTCTTTGCCAGCGATGGCCTCGTTAAGTTTTCCGAAATTCGTAGGACTCGCTTCGTAAACAATAACCTGACCCTGCGGATAAGCCTCCTTGAGACCCATCGCATGGGTCCCCGTAAACGAGCCGATCTCGACGAAGATCGGCGCTTCCGACAACCGCTCGCTGTCGAAAAACAAGAACGGATCTATGAATTGATAGCGACTGTCCATGATGCGATATCTCTAACTGTCGACCGTGAAACGCTTATGCTCTAAGGGAAGGGGTTTCTCCGCGCAGCAATCGCTCGTAGATTTCCACCAAACGGTCAGTGACAAGTTCCAGATCGAAGTGCTTAACGACATGGGATCGCCCAGCCTTGCCCATGTCTGACCAACGCTGAGGATGTTCTAGCAAATCACACAAAGCGTCAACCAAGCCCTTGACGTTTTTCTGATCGACGAGAATTCCCGATTCGTTTTCTGCAACCGTCTGAGCAATGCCACCGACCCTTGACGCGACGACGGGCAATCCGGACGCCTGGGCCTCGACGCAAACCCCGCCAAATCCTTCTTCGTCACCCTGGCTGCTGACCACTCCAGGAAACAGGAAGAGATCGGCATGGCTGTATTGGGCGACGAGTTCGTCTTCCGTTTGAGCGCCCAGGAATCGAACCCGGTCGGTGATGCCCAATTCATCGGCGAGATTTTCCAGCGACGACCGCAATGGACCGTCACCTGCGATGTTGTACCGCACGTTCGGAAACCGTCGCATCACTTCGGCCATCGTTTGCAAACCGTAGCGAATGCCCTTGACTTCGACGAGGCTGCCAACCGACAACACGGTGATGTCTCTGTCAGGTTCCACCGACCGCTCAACGTATTTGAAGCGGTTCATGTTGATTCCGGTGGGCAGCGTGACAATTTTCTTCGGTGGACAACCCAAATCGATCGCCTTCTGCGCGAGGAAGTCTGAGTTGGCCGTGAAGTAATCACCTTTGCGAAATAGCTCCGCGTAAACATCAGCCCCCCGCCGCCTCGGATACGACGTGACATCGTAACCGCGGATCGTGGTCAGAAGCGGTCCGCCGACGATGCCACACTCTTTCAAGAAGACGCCCTTGATTCCGTTCGGGGCAAACTGGCAGTGAACGATGTCGTACGGTTTTCTCTTAACGAACGGTTGCGCCGCGTAGAGCAGCGTGAAACCGTAAGCCATCTCGCCATAACGCAAAACGTTCATCGCCCGAAGACAAGTCTTCGGATCGCTCCAAACCCGCG
>BQJS01000246.1 GCA_021604825.1 Phycisphaerae bacterium
GCACACCGTCGTCGGCGCTGGCAAAGCAGAGGGTGCGATGGACGCAAGCAACCTGCTCAAACCCGCACTCGCCCGTGGCGAACTTCGCTGCATCGGTGCCACGACGCTGGACGAATATCGCCAGCACATCGAGAAGGACCCAGCCCTCGAGCGCCGCTTTCAACCGCTTCGCATAGGCGAGCCGAGCGTTGAAGACACCGTGGCGATTCTGCGCGGGTTGAAACCGCGCTACGACGCCCACCATGGTTTGCGCATTCAAGACTCAGCGCTGGTGGCGGCGGCCACGCTTTCGGATCGTTACATCTCCGATCGCTTCATGCCCGACAAAGCCATCGACCTTGTCGATGAGGCGGCTGCCCGCGTGCGCATCGAGAACGATTCGCTACCAACGGAACTCGATGAGATTCGACGGCAGCTCATGCAGTTGGAAATTGAAAGCGAGGCCCTCAAGTTTGAAAAAGATGACGGGTCCAAGGGGCGCCTAAAGGACATCGAAAAGCAAATCGCTAATTTGCGGGAGAAGAACAACGCCTTAACGGCTCAGTGGGAAAACGAAACCGCAGCGCTGAACAAGACCAAAGAGATTCGCGAGCAGATTGAGGCCAAGCAGTTGGAACTCGACGACGCCCAACGGCGCGGCGACCTCGAAGCGGCTGCCCGCATTCGCTACGGCGAGATCAAAGAACTCGAAGAAAGCCTCGTATCTGCTGAAGAAAAGATCAACCAATTCCAGCAAGGCTCAAAGACACTCGTCCACGAGGAAGTGTCGGCTGAACATATCGCCGAAGTGCTTTCCAGTTGGACCGGTATCCCCGTCGCCCGCATGCTCGAGAGCGAAAAAGCCAAACTCTTGCGGATGGAAGAAGTACTCTCCGAGCGGGTTGTTGGACAGACCGCAGCCGTGCAGGCTGTCTGTGAGGCGGTGCGCCGTTCGCGCAGTGGGCTCGGTGATCCGCAGCGCCCGTTGGGATCGTTCTTGTTCCTTGGCCCAACGGGTGTCGGCAAGACCGAACTATGCAAGACGTTGGCAGAATTTCTGTTCGAGTCGCCCGATGCGATGGTCCGCATCGACATGAGCGAATTTCTCGAGCAACACTCTGTGGCCCGTTTGATCGGTGCGCCTCCCGGATACGTTGGTTATGAACAAGGCGGCGTGCTGACCGAAGCGATCCACCGACGCCCGTACTCGGTCATCCTGCTCGACGAAATTGAGAAAGCCCACCGCGATGTGTTCAACGTGTTGCTGCAGGTGCTGGACGACGGCCGACTCACCGACGGGCATGGCCGTGTCGTCAACTTCAAGAATACAATCGTCGTGATGACCAGCAACATTGGAAGCGAACAGTTGCAGCAAGCCTATGATGCCGGCGCATCGCAATCGGAAATCGACAGCACGATTCAAACAACGCTCAAGCGGCAGTTCCGCCCCGAGTTTCTCAATCGCATCGACGAAACGCTGGTGTTCAATCGCCTCGGTCGAGAAGACATGGCCCAAATCGCGGGCATTCAGTTGAGGCTGCTCAACAAGCGGTTGGCCGACCGCGAGATCGAATTGGTGTTCGACGAAGAGGTTGTGCAGAAGCTGGCCAATGAAGGATTCGACACAACCTACGGCGCTCGCCCGCTCAAACGCGTGATCCAGAAGCAGATCGAGAATCCACTGGCCCGACGCATCCTTGCCGGCGAATTCCAGACTGGCGGTACAGTTCGTGTGTTCGTTGAGGATTCGACGATTGAGTTTGAATCGGTCGAGCGATCCAATTCGTCGAGTGATGAACCAGAGTTGGAAACCGTCGCAAAGTAATACGGCAACTACAATTCGGCGATTTCGATTTTTGGGTGGCTTCTGCGCTCTGTTGTCATTCCCGCGCACGCGGGAATGACGGAAGAGCGCGATAGCCACCAATAAACGCGAGCCTCCGTAATCCGCGCTGTCGCAGCTAGTACGGCGCGCAGCTGGCAGCGAGCGCTTGCGGTGACGGATGACCTGCCGATGCCGTCTGATGCGGTAAAGTACCATTCGATCCCGAACTGCTGGCGTTGGATTCGCTCGCACTGCTGAGCTTCTTCAGCGCCGTACGGTAATGCTCCTCAACGGTCTTGCGGTCTTTGTGCAAGGCGCGGGCGGCGGCAGCGAAGTTGCCGTGATGCTGTCCGACGACTTGCAGCGCCTCGAGTTGTTTGTCCGTCAGCGACGCACGTGACGACGCATTACGCGCGGTCGTTTCGTCCTGCGATCCGTATTGAGCAATTAACTCGGCGATGGCTTCCGCGACGGCGGTATCGATGCGATCGTGGTGCTCGCTGCGAGCGGGCCAGCGCAGGTGCGCGATGGTACGCACCTCGATGTCATACATTTCCTTGGTCCATGCCTGATGCTGCTTTTGCCACTGGGCGAATTTCTGAACCATCGCGTAGCGGTCTTCGGACGTGAGCGGTTGATCGCGCCGATTCAGCACCTCGCCAAGTGCCAGCCCGGTCGATTGAATCTGTTGGCCGGCGAACTGGCACATGAACGCGCACACGTTCTCTGCAAGCGACTCGTGGCTGGTTCCGTTCTCATGCTGGCGAACCATCCGCTCGGTCTCGCGGCGGTATTCGTCGGACATCTTCGACTGCTGGGCCATCTGCAACCAGTAAAGCGATTTGTTTTCAGCCCGTGTAAAGATTGGCAACGAAGTCATGTCTTGCGCCCCACTAAAGTCTGTGATCCCACGAACGCTGATTCGTGATCGTTTGGCTTCCCACCTGCGCGCAATCTCTTGGCGCGTCACATTGGAATCTCACTCAAAGGATACGATTCGCGAAGCAGTTGCGACCGGTTGAAACAAAGTCCGAAAACAAGCTCAGTCGTCGCATCGTGGACACAAAAAAACCGCCCATAGACGCTGAGCGGTTGAATGCGGCGATTGAGATCCTTGGGCTGCTTACGTCAGCCTTTAGAGCCAAATAGAGGGTTACAGAATATAGGGGGCAACCAAGAACAATATGTCGTCAAGGCACCCTGCAAACTGAAACGTGCAGCCACCGGTCGATATCAGCGCCAGCCATTTGTAAGCCCGATTTGCGTCGATAGGTTTTCTCTTGCGCATGGTTGTGTTCAATCCAAAAATGACCCGATCGCATCCGGGCCAAGAAATTCATCTTGCAAAAAACGTCGCGCGATAGCGCTCCATTACGACAACAGATAAGGCGTCACCAGACGCAGGATGTTGGCTTCAAGACATCCGGGAAGAATTCCAAACACGGTGCCAGCCAGCAGCGTCGCGGTGAATAGTGCCGTTTTCATACGTCTCATGCGTTGTACTCTCATATTTGATTGCTCCCAAGAGGGGCTAACAGAACTCGATTACAGCCCGATGATCAGGTTGAAGTTTGCCCGCGACGACTGAAGATTTGAACTGCTCGACTCCAAGGGGAATTCCCACGACATACCAAGCTGGGCGTTCTCGCAGAGATTCCAACGGAAACCAAGACCAGCCGAGAAGAAGTCACGACCCGAAACACGCGAAGAACCGACGTTACCCACGTCGAGATACTCCACCGATAGCGGCAGACGGCCACCATCGGTCAGCCAATGGATGCCGTGGACTTCGACGAGCGGATAAAAATCGGGGAACAGTTCGTAGTCGAGGTGAAGGTTCCAGACCACCGACTGCGTGCCTTGGTTGCTGTTGGTCGGAATGCGATAACTTACCGCACCGATCAAGTTCCACTTGTCCCAACTCTTGGCGAAACTGACGAACGGGCTGATCTCGTGTTCGTTGCCCTGAAGAGCAAACGCGGTGCCATTATCCCATTCCCAACGGAAACCGGTCGAGAGAATAAAGTCGTTCGCATGGTCAACGACCAAGGCGTATTTCAAACCGATCGCAAAGTCATTCCAACCGTCGGTGTCAGGCGTGATGCCCGAATGCACTTTGCTGTACCCGTCCTTGGTCGCAATGAATTGCAAGCGTTCCGTCAGCGCCAAGCGAATCTGCGCCGCAAACACCTGAATCTCACCACCGCGCAGTTCCGATCGATTCGGAATGCCATGCCAGATGTAAATCAATCGCAAGTCCGAATTGATAAACGGATCTTCAAAATACATAGGCATACCGACGGGTCGTGGGGTGTTGCGGAAGTGACGGTCGCCCCACAGGAAACCATCCCAAAGGAATGTTTCATGCTGGTCGGCGGCTTCTTCGGCGTAGCCGGAGTCTTCTTCAGCGGCTGGCTCGTCTTCGTTGTTATACGCCAAGGCAAAATCGTATTGGTTGTCCTGGGCAAAGTAACCACCGGCATCTCGAGATTGGGCATGCGCTGGCGTTGCGACCGCGAAGGCCGCCACAAATCCCATGCATGCAATGAACCCTTTGAGTCTGGTCATGACGCATCTCCGTTTTCGATTTGGCTATGATTGATTGCGTCAGGGTTTCGTCAGACTTGACTTGGATCCGCGCCGCTGCCCAGCCAGATTCAAACCCTGCAGATTTCGCAATACACCCGACGTGCCGAAAGCCTGCGCACTATGCTCTCGCGCAGTCATTTCAGTATCCGCCGTCTGTATCGTCCCTTAGAACCCAGTTTCTAGACTCAAAATCTTGAGGAATCCTCAAGTTAGAACGATTTCTACACTGATATGCACCGCGGAGAAATGGGGCAGTTGCCGACAATTGTGGGCCATTTAAAGCAGGACCATTCGTAACTCGTGCTGGTCAAGAATCGGCTTTGCCAACTTAGGTAATTTGGTTTGTCCACGGCGTTGACGTTAAGAAACCGCCCGAGGAATCCTTGCTCCTCGGGCGGTTTCGATAAGAGTCACGTCGCGGCATTCTTTGGAGACTGCCGACTTTGATCTAAGTTGAGTGGGCTTCTTGAATCTGTTTGATCAGAGGGGGGTGTTCGGGGAATTCGCCCGTTTGATGTTTGCTGTAGACCATTTCGCCGTTGACCTTGACGTCAAAGATACCGCCACCTCCGGCAATCATTTCGCAGTCAACGCCGATTTCTTTCTTAATGTCTGCCGCCAAACTGACGGCCACCGGTTCATAGTTTCACTGCATGCAGTATTCGATCGAAATGTGCATCATCCGTTCTCCTCGCCGTTGGCTGTCCTCAAGATTTGTCACAAGTACAGTGTAACAATCGAAAACCCGAAAGTCATCCAGGCAACTCGCCAAGCCGATTGAACTTCATCGTCCCGATCTGGACGGGCCTGACGTAGATCAACTTCCAATCCTCGCCATCGCGCTCGAACTTTAGCTCCCAGGTGCTTGAAAGGGGGCCCTGATAATAATCGGAATTGCTCGTGAACTTTACGCTAATCCAAATGGTGGCCGTCGCGCCGCTGATCTCCGCATTCTTGATCGTTACCTTCATGTCTTCGAGATCGTGCCGTTCAAGACTTCGTTCGACGTAATCCATGAACGATCTCCTGTCATACTCCTCCGTCGAGAATCGCGCCGACACATGGGTTTCGATACCGGCAACATCACCGGCTTCGACAGCTTGCACCATTGCCACACATACCGTCGAGATCCGCTCGCGATCCGTCGTCACGAAACTCTGAAGCAACGGAATGGCAATACAGATCGCGAGGCCGATCAAGACGGCCATTCGCAACGGTGGCGTACGTCGTCGTAACCAAGCCACGACAAGGCCGTACTCGATCAGCACCAGCAAGCCGACAAACCAATACGATTGTTCAAACAATAGCGATTGAATGATGGATCAGACCTCCGCGCAAATCGTCGACGATTCCCTTGTACATCGTGCCACTGCTCTGTGAGCAGTGTG
>BQJS01000247.1 GCA_021604825.1 Phycisphaerae bacterium
CCCTGGTGCATCTGCGTTTTGAAATACCCTAGCCATCGCGTTTCGTGAAAGTGTGCCACGCGCGATTCGAGTTCGAAGCCAAGATCGTAACCAGCTTCCATCACCCGCCACGAAAGTTCCGCATCCTGCCCCTTAAGAAATCGCTCATCGAATCCGCCAACCCGTTCAATCGCATCGCGCCGGTAGACCACGTTAAACGTCGCGAGGAAGTTGACGTTTTTGGGCATGCGCCGGTGTCGGGCGATGATCTCCTCGTGGATGAGGCACGCCAAGAGCGAGTCGGGGCACATGTTGCCATAACTGCCGCTGACGCCGCCCATTTTCTCATCTTCAAAGCGGGCCACGAGCGGGGCCAATGCATTCGGTTCGGCGACACAGTCGGAATCCACGAACCAGACCAGCTCGGTCTTGGCCGTCTGCCACCCGAGATTTCGGGCAGAACCCGGTCCTTTGCCATGACCCGGCACGCACGTGACCGGAAACTCGGCGACGATCTCGCGGGTGTTGTCGGTGGAACCGTCATCGACGAAGAGGATTTCCTTAAGCTCGCCGCTTTCGACGTAGGGCGTGACGGCCTGGAGGCACGGGCGAATCGTCTTCGATGCGTTTCGACCTGGGATGACCAGCGTGACCGCCATGAAATCTGCCTCGTTGCCTCAACGTATTGCCAAATGCTGGGAGATCGGCCTCCCATCGGGTTCAATGTGGGCACATCAGACCAGCCGGTTCGCTGATCGTCAAGCGACCATCTGGTTCTGATAACACGCGCGGTGGCTTGATGGGTTCGATATCGCACTGCGTGAATCTTAATGCTCTCGAGAAGCTCATTTGAGAAATCTTGGAGTCGTTGAAACGATCGTGCTAGTATGATTGCGACGGGGTCTGATTCCGCGCGGCGGCGATCATACCGCTCTTAAGCAACGTATGTTACGGTGAGTTGATGACCAAGGTTCAATCCAATTCGGATGTGGACGCGGGTAATGCCCACGTGACAGATCTACCGCCCGAGGTGCGCGAGAAGGTGTACATCGTCATTCCCGCATACAACGAAGGTGAGAAGGTCGGCACGGTCATCGAAGAGGTGCGTGTCTTGTACCCGAACGTTGTGGTGGTTGACGACGGGTCAAAGGACGAATCGGCTGCGATTTCTGCGCGGGCTGGTGCAAAAGTGCTGCGACATGCGATCAATCGCGGGCAGGGGGCAGCGTTGCAGACTGGGATCGATTTTGCGATTTTGCAGGGCGCGGAGTTTGTGGTGACGTTTGATAGCGACGGGCAGCATCGTGTCGAAGATATCCCCGCGTTGATCACGCCGATTCTGGAAGGCAAGTGGGACATTAGCCTGGGGTCGCGGTTCTTAGGTGGCGTAGAAAATATTAAAGCGTCGCGTAAGGCCCTCTTGCGATTGGGCGTGTTGTTTACGCGGATTGTTTCGCGCGTGAAGATCACGGACACGCACAACGGTTTGCGGGCGTTTTCGAGAAGGTCGGCCCAGCGCATGCAGATCACGCTCGACCGGATGGCCCACGCCAGCGAACTCATCGACCAGGTGCGCGACTGCGGATTGCCCTATGGCGAAGTGCCAGTGCATATTCGCTACACGGATTATTCTAAGGCCAAGGGCCAGTCCAGCGCTGGGGCGTTTAAAATTATCTTTCACTACCTGTTCAAGCGGATGACCAGTTAGACACGTTCCATTTTTGGAAGAATGTCATGAACGCATTTCAGTGGATTGTGCTTCCGATACTTGTACTGCTCATCATTGAGCGTTTCGTGACATTGCTGCGCGGAAACGGTTCTCGGCGGGTGGCGCTTTTTTGGGGACTGGTATGGTGTGGAGCTGCGATCGCCATCGCTTGGCCGGACCTGACGACTTCGATCGCCAGTGGCTTTGGCCTTCGGCGCGGTGCCGATCTCGTGATGTACTTCGCGATCCTCTTCGGGTTTGTTGGTTTCTACATGATCTACGTTAGAATGCGTCGCCTCGATGCGAACCTGACGCTGCTCGTGCGCAAGCTCGCGATTGAGAATCCTGTGTCGTCAAACGACAATCCGAAACGAGATGCAAGCGGAAACAAGGTGTAGTACTGCGACCAAGGCAGAATTGTGCGCAACGGTACTAGGAGCAAAGCCACATTATCCCTTCCCAAACGAATCAATGGGTCGCGGTAACACATCATGGAACCGGATTCGCGATATAAAGGATCGGACGCCCCGCCGTCATTCCCGCGCAAGCGGGAATCCAGGCATGTGTGGCAACTGTGCCAAAGATGCGATACCGGCAGTGAAAGATTCATGGTGACCAATTGTATGGTGGAGAGGACCGTGGAGTCTTCTTGTGCGATTCTGGATTCCCGCGTGCGCGGGAATGACGGTAGCGCGCGAAAGCCGCCAGAAAACCGCAGTCGCTTTACTAGGATTACGTCGTTGAGGACTCGGCGATTCATTCATCAAATTCAATGAGGTGTTCACCAAGGATGGGAAAGCACACCAAACGTATCACTTGTAAACCGGCAATCTTGTTGCTGCTTGTCGTTGCGATGATCTGTGGCGGCTGCGCTTCGGTTTCGTTCAAACGGTTCGAGACCGCCACCCGCATCGACCTCGTCGCGAATCCGGGACTGCCGCAGTTTTCCGAGCCCTTTCAAACGAACTACTCCCGCGCCAAGCAGATGCGTCGCGCCGTCTGCACGGACCCTGCGGCCATCCAGACGGTGCTTGATCTCTTGCGGAAATACGAAAAAGGTTGGGCCAACTACTGGGCGATTCCCCCGGAGTCCGCCCCCATTACGCTGATGTTTCACGATCAAACGCGGTGGCTTGGTACGCTGGACGTACACGAGAAAGCGCTCGGACATGTCCACGACTTGATTCGAAAGATCCCGCCCGAAGACGCTTCAAAAATCATCGGGACGATTTGCGACTTTGCATCAGAAACGGGAAACCTGCGCGGTCCCCAGCCGGAAGGTGGCCGAACACGGTGGTCCCGAACGTCGCTGCCCCGAGGTGGGTAGCGAGCCATACGCAACGCACCGAATCAACTACATTTCGCTCGCCAGCACCACGAAGATTAGCGTCGCGATCGCAGCGGCTAGCAGGATCATCGAGCGCTCTGCCCCCTCGCTAAACGCATAGGTCCGCTCCAAGCGCACGTGGCGATGATGTCGCCGTCGTGTTCGGCGCCGGGAATGCACCTTGCCCACCACCGGACGGATGGCCACCGGCGCCCGACAACTCAAGCAAGCCGCCGAGTGCCCCGCCAGCGTGTGCCCGTAATCGTTCTCGGTTCCGCAGGCTTCGCAATCGGCTTGCACGGTGGCTGGCAGAGTCATCCGCCGATAACACGATGGACAAATCATGCGCACGGTGTCCGTCGCAACCGCATGTGCGTTGGTCGCGTTGCACGCACCGCAGCGAACGTGGTAGACGTTGGTGTGCGGGAGCGGCGACTTGATTTTCGTCCTCAAAGGTTCAATCGCTTCGACGATTGATGCGTCCTTGTTGGTTGTCGTTTCCATGTCAGGTTCCCAAATTGGCGATCCTCGAAATCGTCCCCTCAAACGCTACCGACTGTATTGAATTCGCTCGTGGCCTCTGAAACCACGTGGCGGTATTTCCCTGAACCGGCGACCGGTATTTCCCCAACGGTTTGAATGTTCACCGGGAGCGGTCCCAATCGACGCCGCAAGTCACTGACGATGCGCTCGCAGTTCACCGGGTTGGCGATTCCAGCTTCGACCACTTTTACATTGATCGACCGGTCGCGCTGCTGGTGGATTTGGAATTGTCTGACGGATTCCAACTCACGCATGACATAGATCGCTGCCAGCGGATGCGTGAGCGTGCCGTCGGCACCGACCAGATGATCGCCGCGCCGTCCGTCGATCGCACCGATCAGGCTCAGGCCTCGACCGCATGCGCACTGCCCGCTTCGATTTTCGGCCATGTCGCCGGTTTGATATCGAATCAGCGGTAGGGCGTGGGCGTCAAGATGGGTGATGACGATTTCGCCGCATTCGCCTTCGGGGGCAGGCTGCCCGGTCTCGTCGAGGATTTCGACGATGACGTTCTGATCCATCACATGCATATTTCCGGAAGTGCATTCGTGGGCGATGAATCCGCCGTCGCGACTGCCGTATCCGTTGACGATCGGGACGTTGAAGTAGCGGCTAAGAACTTCGCGCTGCCGATCGTCAATGACTTCGCCGGTGACGAACACGGCTTTGAGGTTACCGCCGCCGTATCGCCGATTCGACTTCTCGCAGAATTCGGCGAAGCGCGTCAGGCTCGACGGGTATCCGAAAATACTCGCCGGGTCGAATGCGTTGATCTGCCGGTGGTACTGCGACATCGTTTCAGGATTCAATCGAAAGGCGGCGAGCAGCAGTTCGTTCGTCAGCCGATCGCGCAAGTGCTTGAAGCGATCCTGCCCGCGAATTTCCAGTGGCGATCCCCATAGATAAACCTCGCGATCGCCGTGCTGCACGCCGTACCAGGCGTGGGTCATGATTCGAGCGGCTTTGTCGTATGCGATGCGCCGCCGATCGACCACGAACGAAAGCGGTTCGCCGGTTGATCCGCCGGTGTTGAAGGGGATCGGACCGCCTTCGACCGATGCGTTGGTCATGTCGGACTGATTCGCGCGGATCGTTTCCTTGTCGATGCATGGCAGCGCTTCGAGCATGGCGAACGGATCGTCGGTGGTGGCATCGAGTCCAAGTTCGGCAAAGAGGTTTTGGTACCACGTACAATTCGATTGAGCAAGGTTCAGCAGCGACCGCAGCTTGTCGCGTTGCATCGCGCGGAGTTCGTCGGGCGACTGCCACTGTGCCGCATCGCACTCGCGCGCAAACTCAAACGTTCGCCTGCCAAGCATGCGTTCGAGCAGGGGTGAGATGAGATGTCGCACGATCCGTGGATGCACGTTCTACCCTTCGGTTCAAAATACAAATGCGCAGTTTGCGCGCAGCTTCTCCCACACAACCGTATGTCTATTCAATCGACGACTTCGGACCGCCTCTTGCGATCCGACGCCCGAAAATAATGCAGCCGATGACACTGCGAACCGGTGCACCGCCCAGGCAGGCTTGGAATACGAGGTCGCAATCGCGCCGCTGGGCGTTGTAAACCGCCTCGCGTTCAATCGAAATGAACAAATCGACCGGTGCGAATAGGCGACAGACGAATTCGCGGCAAGTTCGCGAATGTCGACAAATCGATTCAGTCCATATACGTTCTGCTTGATTGGGACGTCTGCAACGTGCACGGGGTTTGTGAGGTCCAATCTTTCGACCCAGCCAGCATGGAAGCATAGGAGTATCGACGTTGGACCTCTGGATCATACTTCGCGACATCGTCGTACTTCTTGGCGCGTCACTTCTCGTCGGGGGCATCTTTGCCAGGTTCGGGCAGAGTCCAATCGTGGGATACCTCATTGCCGGGATGGCGTTGGGTGGTCCAGGCAGCATTAACGCCGTTCAATCAGAACACGAGATCGAAGCCATCGCCGAACTTGGCGTGGCACTGCTTCTGTTCAGCCTTGGGTTGGAGTTTTCCATCCAGCGATTGAAAGAATTGGGCGCCAAACCGCTCTTGGGCGGCGTTGCCCAAATCGTATTAACCATCTTTCTGG
>BQJS01000248.1 GCA_021604825.1 Phycisphaerae bacterium
GATGAATTGAAACGGCAATTCAACGCCCCAGGCGATTTCGCTCAGGCATACGTCGTCGCCCACGAGGTCGGCCACCACGTCCAACGCCTGCTCGGCACCACCGACAAAGTGCATCGCGCAAAGGGCCGCGTTTCCGAGGAAGAGTACAACGCCTTATCCGTCCGTCTCGAGCTGCAAGCCGATTTCTTCGCCGGCGTCTGGGCCCACCACGCCCAGCGCAAGTTCGATATGCTCGAGCGAGGCGATATCGAAGAAGCACTCCGCGCCGCCTCAGCCATCGGCGACGATGCCATCCAGAAGCGATCACGCGGCTACGTCGTCCCGGAATCGTTCACGCACGGCACTTCCGCCCAACGCGTCAAGTGGTTCCGCCGAGGCTTTGAAACGGGGGACTTGAGTCAGGGCGATACGTTTGGGTCGGCGGCTCCTTGATTGATCACTGACGAAAGACTGCTCGCCTGAGGATCTCAAGTTGCCATCGCTTGTTCTCTTGTCTGCGCACCCCCATCTCAATCGCTCGATCAATGCATATTCGGCATCCACAGGCGATCGTCCGCCAACTTGTTCTGGCCATATGCCATTGACCGCAATGCTGCATTCGATCATCCTTCCGGACTCTCACGCGGTTTCTTGAAACGGAGTTGGCTTGATGTCGATTATTGTTGCCGTCCGCAAGGGCGATCAAATAGCGCTGGCGGCTGACCGGATGCATTCGTCCGGGTCGCGGCAGGAGCATGAAGAGAATCTTGTTGCTTCGACGAAGTTGCGGAAAGTGGGTTCGAGCTACATGGGTGGTGTCGGATGGTCGGTCTACGACAATATATTCGACCACTACCTGGGCACGTTCAAACGCGCACCGTCGCTGGCGAGCCAAGACAAGGTGTTTGAGTTCTTTCTCAAGTTCTGGAAGGCGATTCGCAAGAAGTATCAAGTCGTTAACGATCAGCCGGACCGCGACGATCGTTCGCCGTTTGCGGACATCGATGCTGAATTCATGGTCGCAAGTCCCAAGGGCATCTTTGCCGTGTCGCGCGATCTGAGTGTGATGGAGTTTGCGCAATACGCAGCGATCGGTTCCGGAGAGAAGTATGCGTACGGTGCGATTCAGGCGCTTTATAAAAGCAAACGCACGGCTGAGCAGATTGCCAAGGCTGCTGTCGAGGCGGCGGTCTACTTTGAGCAGACTTGCGGTGGTACGACCGATGTGGTTGTGCTGCGCGCACGTTAACCCAGCGATTGCACATGACCTTTGAATTACTCCAATCATTGCTCAAACCCGGACTGGTTGGCGGGCTTGTGTTGTTGATCGGCGCGGTTTCCGGGTGGGGGATGTCGCAAGCGCCCGAGTTTGTGCTGACCCGGTTTATGCGATGGTGGTTGCTGACGGTCATCGTGCCACTGCTGAAGCGGCCATCCTGGTTGCTGCGTTCGATTGTCATCTTTGCAAACAATGCGGGCATTTGCATGCTGTTGGTGGCATGTGGGACTCTTCCGTTGGTGCCTTGGGTTGCGATCGCAGCCGTCGGGGTGGCGATGGGGGCTGCACTGCGGGTGCTGGTCACCGAGTTCGGTTGGGACGCCGAAGCGGATGATCAAAATCGCGCCGTCGAAATCAGTCCAGCCGCCGATTCGCGGTCGGGAATCGGCATGTTGCTTAATCTTCTGGAGTTCCCGGCGATCGGGCTGACATTGGCGTTGGCATTGATGCAGCGCGAACTTCCGATAGCAGCCGCGGCTGAACCGATTCTGCCGTGGACCGTGATGTTGATCTGGACGCTTCCGATGCTGGCGTTGGCGGCATGTGGCGAAAGTCTTTGGATGGGACGCCAAGGCGTTTTTGACCGGTAGAATCGTCAACGCCCGATATTGTCAGCCCGATTCAATCGTACTGAATGCGCACACCCAAGCAATATATTAGCTTCTAAATACACCCCAAACCCGTGCCGAAGTACAAAACGGAAGTCGGGCATGGCCGAATTGATCGGCGATGGATCGCCCAGGCATCGCTCGTAGGAGCCATCATGCAAGTTCAAACGGAAGACAACAAAGCCATTGTCGCGAAGGCCATCGCCGCGGTCGGAGAGATTGCAACGCTGCCCGAGGTGACGGTGAAGATCATTGAAGTTGTGGAGGATCCGAAAGGAACCGCCCGTGATCTGCACAACGTCATCAAGCAAGACCCGGCGCTTTCGGCGAAGGTCCTCAAGGTGGTCAACTCGGCGTTCTACGGGTTGCCCGGCCAGGTGGCCAGCGTGGATCGTGCGATCGTGCTTCTGGGTTTGTCAGCCGTCAAGAATATTTCGATCGCAGCGTCCATCTCGCGCATGTTCAAGAGTGGCAATCAGCTTGAATTCTTCGACGCGAAGGAGATGTGGGTGCATAGTCTGGCTGTCTCCGTGTGCGCGAAGAACATCTGCATCGCAGCCGGCGATGTTGCAGGGCATGATGAAGTTTTTCTGGCTGGTCTAATTCACGATCTCGGTATCTTGATCGAGCGACAGGCGTTCCCCGAGCAGTTGAACGAAATCGCAAGACGTGCCAGCACGAACTCGGAAAACTGGCTCGACCTGGAGCGTGAATTGATTGGGCCGACGCATCAAGAGCTGGGCGACGCACTGACGACCAAGTGGAAATTCCCGAGGCACCTGCGTGCGGCGGTCGGGTATCACCACAACCCCGAAGAGCTTTCAGACGAACTGAAGCGAATCGGCATGATCGTGCACACCGCCGACATCCTCTGCTGTCAGGAACAGCACGGATTCCACTGGACGGCTGCCAACGAAGAATTCACGCAAGAACTGCTCGATTGCGTGGGCGTCACCATTGAGCAACTTGTCGAGATTCGTGACGCGCTGCCTGAAGCGCTGGCCGATGCCCAGATCGTTCTGCAAACCTAGGCTTGCTGGATTCGCCATAGCTCAAGGGCACGAACAATCACTTTTTGTTGAAAGTCACTTCGACGATCTTGGTGTTCTTCTCGCCAATGGGGAGATCGTGAATCTCCAGGATGATTTTCTTGTCTGACTCAAATCGCCAGACTGATTTGACCATCTTGTCGTGTTCGCCCGTTAGATATTCGTCCATCGAACCGTATAGAATGATGGCTTTGCCGGATGGATCCATGTCGCCTTCGGACCGCGTCATCATGGTGTCGATACTGCTCACCGCGGTCATGACGTAACTCTTCTTGAAGTTGTCATAACCCATCAACGTGAATCCCTCGTAGGGCATCCCCATCATCGAGTTTGTGTACTCGCACTTAAGCCATCGGTCCTTCATCAGCCACGAGAATTTCGACTCACCCTTTTCCGGATCGGTCGGGTTTGGGCCCATGAAGATGCGCGTTTCCGTTGCCCAGGTCCCCAGGAAACGCTCGAGAATCTTGTGATTGGGGCCCGGTTCGGTGAAATGTTTGACTTTCTCCATTGCGGCCATCATGTCCGCCGGCGGTGGTGTGGCTGCGGGTTGTTTTCCCTCATCGGCGGATAAGCTGATTGAAAGCAAGCACAGAAACAGCGTGGATGTCGCGACTATTCTTTTCATTGCGTGGCCTCTCTATGGGTTGCAAGTCTAGACGGCAGAACCAGTGCTGAGATGATCGAGGGCGTATTGTTGCATCCGCCTTTGGCTCAAGCAAGAATGGCCCTGCCGGGCATCCTGCAGCGAGAATTGGGGTTACAGCGTCGGCATTGAAGTAAGTTGATCCACCCATGCAAACTGTTGAAGTCGATTTGGACAAATCCCAGACACAAAGATCCAGACACAATGATGCTGTCGGCTGCGCAGAACACCGCTTGGATGTGGTCGATCTGGGTACCTATAATGGGGTACACTGATATCGATCGTTGTTCATTCTGAATTGATGCAGCGTCCGGGACCGCTTCATCGGATTGTAGGATTGATGACTTGGCGGATCCTTTGCAATAGAGCCCACAGCGCATGCGTCGCTTGATTTTTACAATCCTGATTGTGTCGTTAGGCGGCATGCTGGCGCTAAGCGAGGCGGAAGCAAACGCTCAGCCGGGCGATGCGGCGCGACCGTCCGACTCTCGTCGACTGATCCTCAACGCGCGCGAGCTGGACACGCGGCTTGAACCGAATCTGCTGGCGGATTCCGCGCGCGAACTCACCTCTACTCGACCGGTGGTGATTCAACTCAAGGGCCCGATCACTTCGGCCCAACGTGTTCAACTCCAGAAACTTGGCGTTGTGTTAAACGAGTACGTTCCCGATAACGCATATATTGCGGACGTTCGCCGTGTGCCTAGAAAGCAGTTGGCGGCGATGCCGTTTGTTCAGTGGGTTGGCGAATACAGGAAAGACTGGAAGTGTTCACCACAAATCGGTCGCAGGCGCACACCATTTAAGACCGAAGAACGAATCCGACTCGCCGGCAAAGATCGCGTGCGGTTGGTGGTCACGTTGTTTGCGAACGAAAGCGTCAAACAGGCCAAGCTCGCTTTGGAAAATGCCGGTGCGACCGTTCGTGGCCGTGAACGAATCGCCGAAAACACCGTTCTCTTCGTTGATATCCATCAGGATCGGGTCGAATCGCTCACTGAGATCGATTCAATTCAATTCGTCGAAGAGGCTCCGGAACTTACCCTGCGAAATGATACGACGCGCTGGATCGTGCAAAGCAACCAGTCCGGTGTCTTACCGTTCTACGATAACGGGCTTCGCGGTGAGAACCAGATCATCGGTATTATGGATAGCCAACCCGACAAGGATCACTGCTCGCTCGACAACGGAAAATTCCTCTTCTACAACACGTTTGACGGCAACAGCTTCCACGGGACCCACGTCGCATGTACCGCCGCTGGTGACGATTCTTCCGGTGCGAATCGGCAGGGCGTCGCCTACCATGCAAACATGGTGTTCAATTCGGTGCCAAGTTTCACCGAAACCGGGATCACCACAAACCTCGACCTCCATCACAGCCAAGGCGCCCGCATCCACACCAACAGTTGGGGTGACGACGGGACCACTGCTTACAACGGGTTGTGCCGAGGGTTCGACGATTTCCTCTATCAAAACGAAGACGACTTCGTGTGCCTGGCTGTAACCAACGGTTCGGTGTTGCGCAACCCGGAGAACGCCAAGAACCTGCTTGCCGTTGGTGCGTCGCAAGATACACCCAATCAGCATTTGCATTGCCGCGGTGGGACCGGTCCGACGGCAGACGGGCGCCGAAAGCCGGAAATTTATGCGCCGGGTTGCTCGACGTTTTCAGCCTTTCCCAGTGCGTGCAGTGTTCAGCCAAACACGGGTACGTCGATGGCATGCCCAGCCGTCGCGGGCATCGCGACCCTGGTGCGTCAGTATTTTGTGGAAGGCTATTATCCAACCGGCATCGCGACACCGGCTGACGGGTTCACGCCCAGCGGCGCGTTGATCAAATCGGTGCTGCTTAATTCGGCGGTGGATATGACCGGTGTTGGTGGGTATCCGTCAAACCTGGAAGGGTGGGGCCGGCTGCTCGCAGACAATGCGGTGTATTTTCCCGGCGATGCGATCAATCTGGTTGTCCATGAAGATGTGCGCAATACGTCCGGACTCAGTACCGCTGAGATTGGCGAATACACGTTGGCTGTGTTGGACACCAACGAGCAGTTG
>BQJS01000249.1 GCA_021604825.1 Phycisphaerae bacterium
TGAAGAACGCGATGAGGAGTTGGCCGACACGCTGAGCTCGCTGGCGGGCGTGGCGATTCAACGTCAACGCCTCATCGACGAATACACCGAAAAACGCCGCATCGAGCGTGACCTTGCCCTCGCCCGCGACATTCAGCAGTCGCTCCTTCCGCAACGGGAACCACAGGTCGAGGGTTATGAAATTGCTGGATTCAATGAACCCGCCGATGAAACCGGTGGCGATTGCTACGACTTTCTGAAGCTGGGCGACGGACTAACCGGATTGGTGATTGCCGATGCCACCGGTCACGGCATTGGTCCTGCACTCTTGGTCTCACAGTTCCTGGCGATGGTGCAGGCGCTGACTACAACCGAAAACGATCCACTGTCCGTGCTTAGCAAAGTCAATTCGCTGATGGGCGATGAAATTCCCGGCAACATGTTTATCACATCTTTTCTGGGAATCGTTGACAGCAAAGCCCACACGATCAAATACCTAAGCGCTGGGCATGGACCATTGATCCATTTTCGTCGAGCAGACGGCAGCGTGACCGAAATGCAAGCCGACACAATCCCCCTCGGCATTTTGGATCCGTTGGTCGTGGTTCCGCCCCCCACCATTAACATGGAACCTGGCGACATTTTTCTGCTGATCACTGACGGCATGTTTGAATGGAACAACGAAGCGGGTGAGCAGTATGGGATCGAACGAATCGTCGAAACATTGCGATCCCATCCGGAGGCATCGGCGCGCGAACTGATCGAATTCATGCGTAGAGAACTTCACCAATTCGTCGGAAACACACCGCAACCGGACGACCTCACCGCCATTGTCGCTCGCCGCCTGCCCAACTCATAATGATTCTCGCACGACACATCAGTCAAGCGCTCGATTTAATTGGAGAAGAATCAACTCGTGCCACTGCTCTGTGAGCAGTGTTTGTAGAGGTGATGAATCGGAGCGCACTGCTCACAGAGCAGTGGCACAGGGAATTACTCTCAGGCTACCACTCGAAGTTGATCGGCGTGTGATTGGATCCAGCGGACTTTGCGGCGGACCATTTGCATGAATCCGTATCCACCGTAACGGCCAAACGTTCCGGTGGCTGCGATGGGGAGAACCGCTTCGGCGATCAGCGCTTCGATCATCAGATAGGGAAGCAGTTCCACATGGGCTTCATCGATGGCATTGCGTTCTTCATACCCGGATAGAAATTCGCGGATGCGCCCGATGTCGAGATGATCGGGCCAGGAGTCGGGGGTCCCGCTCGCGACGATCGAGAATTGAAGTGCGCCATTGGCGATATCGCAGGTCGGTTTGCCGGGCTTGGCGCAGTCGTAGTCAATGACAGCCAACACCTCACCGCGCTTGTACAAGATGTTGCCGGGGTGCCAATCCGAATGGGTCACCGAATCGGGCCATTCGGGGTAGCCCGCGTGTTCAACCTTGTCCGCAGCGGCGGTATAGGCTTCAAATAGATAACTCGTTAACGCCAAGACTTCGGCGTCTTTGCCGGCTGCACTGTCGTGGGCTGAGACACTGGTGGGCACAGCATTGAGCCCGGTCTGCACACTCAGGGCATCGTGATAACCTGTACTCGCAAAGGACCGTTTGTCAGGAAAATCTGCAAGGTCCGTATGAAACTCAGCCAGCACGCGACCCGCAGCCCGGGTTTCCTCCGGTTCACCTGAGTAGGGATGACCCGAAACATACTCGAAAACTTCATAGAGCGATTCTCCCAACACAAGAATTGTGTTTTTTGAACCGTCTGGACATTGCAATTTCGGGAGCGGAAAATTTTTCTCGATGAGGTGATGTTGAATGGCGTGCGTGTATGTCACGCGCTCCAACCCGCCGCGATCGGACGCCCGCTTTTTCAGCAGAAATTTTCCGTTGTTGGTGACGATACCCAGCTTGGGACTGCGCCGCGACCCACGCTTGAATTCGGTGACGGACTCAATCACACCCAGGTCATAATGACTCAGTACAATTGCCAGTTCGTCGGTTGCAAAAGTGTCTCGGGCTTGAGGCGGCAAGGCTCACCTTTTGTTGGGAATCGAATTCTAGAATCATTACGTCACAAGTCATTGCGTCACGTCGTTACGAACATGATAATCGAGGCGTGGGAAATACGTCAAACAAATGCCGAGAAGATGCGTTTAATTTGCGCGGAGGTCGAACATCATAGTCATGAATCGACAGGAAGCATGGAACATATTGACCGAACACGTCAAGAGTGAATCGCTTCGTCGCCATTGCCTCGCCGTCGAAAGCGCCATGGTTCACTTTGCCCGTCTGGGTGGTCACGATGAACAAACCTGGTCAATCACGGGTTTGTTACACGACTTTGACTACGAGGCATTTCCCAATCCTCCCGATCATACGCGCGAGGGCGCCAAGATTTTGCGGCAACATGGTGTCTCAGACGAAATCATCGACGCGATTCTTTCCCATGCCGATTGGAACCTCGACACCCACCCGCGCGATACACCGCTTCGCAAAACGCTCTGCGCCGTCGACGAACTTTGCGGATTCATTCATGCCGTGGCGAGACTGCGTCCGACCAAACTCGACGGTCTTAAAGCCAAGAGCGTCAAGAAGAAAATGAAGCAGGCGTCGTTCGCGGCGGCTGTCAATCGACAGGACATCATTGACGGTGCGGCATTGCTTGACTTGGAGTTGGACACGTTAATCAATCACTGCGTTGAAGCGCTGTCAACAATTGCGGATCAACTGGATTTGACGACCGAACAGGGAACAGTCGAATGAGGCGCAACAACCTGCCCCCGCGACAACCTGCCCCTCAGCGGGTCGCAATTTAGAACTACCCTGAATCCGTTTATTGCCCAATACCACCGGCAGCAGACGTCGTACTCATCTCGGTGAGCCCCCCGTTTTCTGCCTCGATGATCTTTTTCAATTCAATCGCCGGTGCAAAATCCGGATTCAGCTGAAGCAACTCTTCTAGTGCCGTCATGGCCTTATCATCCCGCGACACAAGGCGATTTAGCCGAGCTTGCTCATACAACAATTCAGGAGAAACCTTGAGTAGTGGGTTCGTTCTTGATCGCTCGATGATGACGATGGCTTCGTGGTAAGAGACGACTCGCTCAAGATCAGCTTTATCCTGCCAGATTTGGGCAAGCTGAACGATGTAGTCGGCACGCTCAGGGTACAGGCCTGCCAATTGGGAGACGCACTGCAATCGTAGGTCGTAGTGTTCTTGCATTTCGGCCAACAGCAATTTGTTGGACGGGTCCCTAGCGATGTCGCCCTCTGACATTTTGACAGCTGCTTCCGCCGCCCGTGCAGCATCTTCAAATTTCTTGTCCAACATGAGGGCTTGAGCCAGCGTCGCTTGATAAGACGCTTCGCCCTTCTTGTCGAGTCGAATCGCATCCTGCGCCCGCTCAACAGCCGGCTTCGCATTGTTCAATCTGAGCTGGGCTCGAGCCAAACCAATAACCGGTTCGGGCTCGTTCTCAGCCAGCGCAATCGCCTGCCGATATTTCGAGACGGCATGTTTTGGAAAACTGGCCAGATATAAATCGCCAAGAATCTTGTACGCTCGCCAGTTGTTTTGACCAGCAGGATCGGCGACGTATTCCTCGATCATCGGCAGCGCCGCCCTCGGACGCCCCGTTAGGATGAGCAGTCGGCCATTAAGATATCCTGCCGTCTTGTTCAGTGGGTCGATCTCAAGCACCCTCTCAACAAGTACCATGGTTTCGACGTACTCAGGCGTCTCCTCTAGCAACACATCGGGATCGCGATCGGAATCCTCCAGGTCCGTAACAATTTCCAGCGCCTTGGACAAGGCCTCTTCCAACGAAAGGCCGTCATAATTGCCTGCGCCGTCGGCGGGTGTTGCCGGATCGTCAGTCTGCGCCGTGACCCAAGAGGGGGTCGCAAGTAGGCAAGTGAACACCAAGCTCAGCGCGACTTTGCGAACAGCGCAGGATTGGCGAGTTCTGATCAGAAAGTTGGTTGGCCACATCAGCGGGTCCTCCTTGACCAATGGTACGCCTGGCGGAAGCAGAAGATCGTTGGGATCGCGTTTTTCCCGATGACGAGGTATCTCTGCCATTTGGCTTGAAAGTATGCAGCAATCGTGGGTTGAAGTCCATCGAGATTCTGGATCAGGCAACCGACAGAAACGCGACTATCCCTCGATGGAAAGCGCCCCACCGGTCCTTCCCGAAGGTCCCTGTGTGGCCAGATCAACGACTTGCGTGGCATCCAATTGGATCACCTTCTCCATCAGCATGACCCAAGTCTGACGCTCATACTCCAAAACGCGAAGCGCCTCATCAACATCCGACGTCAAATGTTTGCAACAGGCGTCCACGAGCTTGCGATAGGCAAACATGTACAAACCCGACATCCGCTCGCACAACTCGCGATCGACTTCGAAATTCAGACCCTGCTGCATTTCAAGAATGATCTTTTGGGCGCGGGACAACCGCTCGAAGGCCGTTTCAAAATCTTCGGACTCGATAGCCTCCCGCCCCTGACGCGCAAAGCGGATCGCGCCGTCGTAGAGCATCAGCTGAAGCTGTTCCTGCGAAGCGGTCATCACCGCATCGCGGAGGTATTGTTGGTCCGAATTCCCTGCCATGATACTGATAGTATCGGCCTTGTGCGCTGGCGTGTTCATTTGGGGAGTTCACCTTCCGGCGCAATCTTCGCGGGATATGCCCTCAGCTGTCTTGTTTAATCAAACAACCAATCCCGCGAACGGGCTAGTGCCCTATCATGCGTTCGATGACAATCTGATGACGTGCCACTGCTCTGTGAGCAGTGCCTATCAACCAATTCCCCACGGAAGGGTGGCCCACCTCTTTAGAGGTGGGAGACTCGATTGCAGGTTTAGAATCGAGTTCCCCACGGCTAAAGCCATGGGCCACCCATTAATGATCGATTCAGTCGTGACGCAGCACTGGGGTTTAACCACCCGCCAACTGGGCCAATTGCGAGAGCGACGACTGCTGCCCTTGCAAGCCGGAAATGACTGATTCGAGGTTGGCGAATTGCCGCTCCAGTTGGGCGCGCCTCCGTTCGAGTTGATCGTCGATCCGCTCGATTCGATCGTTGATGTCGTCTTCCTTTTCGCCCAAGGTATCACTACGCCGTGAGAGCAAGCCGTCGCCCTCCGCCGATAGTTCATCCAGCGCCGTATCAATAACGGCCCCAACACCGACTTCCGCCGCGGTAAACAGTCGCTCAACGGCGGCGGGATCCTCGGCGTACTTCTCACGAAACTTCTCTTCATCGAAGCTGAGTCGCGCCCCGTTCCCAAACGAAATGCCGACGGACGAAAGCGAATCGGTTCCGGGAGGCGCTCCCTCAAACCGCCCGATCACGATTCTTGACAATCGCGCTTGAATCTGCGAGATCGCCGAATCGCCCAGAAGGATACCCCGCTCCTCGGTTTCGGGATCGAACGAGGTGAGTTCATCGGTGCGGTCCATGACCCCGTTGTAATTGGTCACGAAGCTGTCGAGGTCTTCTACGATGCTTTCGATGTCGCGACTGATCGCGAGCGATATCGGCTCATCCGACGTGCTGTGTAGGTCAATATTCACGCCTGGCAACAC
>BQJS01000250.1 GCA_021604825.1 Phycisphaerae bacterium
GCAAGTTAGCCCAGCCCGTACTCTCCCAGGCATCGCCAACGGGAGCCACCGCAGCAACGCCCGCACCAAATGCCCCATCCACATCCTGCCGGGCAAGCTCATATCCATCGCGCAATTCCTGCTGCATCTGCGCGGGCCCACCCGGAAACGATGGCGGATCATCTGTATAAACCGAATGCCCCGGCTCACGCGCCCACGTCTCGAACAGAACTGCACTGGCGGCGGGGCTGTGACTGCGAGCCAATGTGAACAGCCCCAACAAATCCGATCGGAACTGCGGCAAGTTGCCAATGTGCGTGGGTCGCGTGGAGAAACCTTGCAGCACGATATGGCCCCATTGAAAACCCGGAGTTTCGGTGAAGTCCACCGGGTCGGTAATCACGTCGGTGTTGTTGCCCAGATGCCAGGTCAGTGTCTGACCGCTTACAGCCGCGTTCTCAACGTTTGGCGCAGGATGACCCGCCGCCACCGCAAGATCGGCAAACACGCCGGGCACGCCGCCGAGCGATTGCGCTTCAGCCGAACCAATTCCAATCGTGAAACTATTGCCGTAGAAAAGTACCGTGCGTGGTTCTTCCGTTCCCGCACGCGCGCCGACGACGAAAAGGCAGCCCACCGAAACAGCGACGATCATCAAAATGGTTTGATTGAGTTTCATGCCACCAGTGTAGCAAGCCGAATGTGACATTCACAACCGTTGATTACGTGGCACTGAGGCCTAGAAATTCTGTGCATCGACGTGGTTCACGCGGTTGTAAAGGTCGAGGGTGTCTTGGTTGTTGCCCTGCCACGGCACGCGGGTGTGGAACATGCCGTTCGCCTGGTTGTACCAGTAGATGATCTCTCCACCGTTGCTGTGTTTGACGAGCAATTCGGTTTTTCCGTCGATGTTCTGAACCGTCAGCGATGCCGGCCCCTCGGTATACGGGTTGGCTGGGAGTCCCGGCGGAGAGAACCAGTTGCCGTCGATCGCGGTGGGCCACTGTTCATGGGTCGCAAAGTACTCGCCGATCTTGCGCTGCACGATTGCGGTCAACTGGCTGGCTGCGATGTGATCTGCTTCCGTGGTCGCGTCAGCAAACTGCGGCACAACAACTGCCGCCAGGATCGCCAACACAATCACAACGATCAGCACTTCAACCAAAGTAAACGCACGACGAGAATTCATAGACGCGTTTCGCTGCATCCCTTCAAACCGCAAGCCAGTACATAAATCACCCCAACCAATCGCCTAACGACTGCATCGACCGAAAGCAAAGATGCCTGCGGAAATTCTCGGCTTCACACGATGGATAAGACCTCGGGTCCCATAATTTCATTATCGATCGCAGACTGGACCGAAGAGCCTCCGCCGAGCAGTTCGCCCCTTTCAATCCCACACAGTTCCCCCGCCATGACGCCAATACTGCACGAATTTGGCCAATACGCCGGTGAAATTGCGTAGGAACCCTTCCGATTCGTTATACTGGTGGCCGACATCCAACTGTCAGCGAACGGGAATCAAGACCATGCCCAAATCATCCGCAAACGTCGGCCTAAAGATTGCAGTTTCCGTAGCAACCCTGGTGCTGGCCTGCGCGCCGCCATCCCTTGCGGCTGAAGTAACCCTCTTCACGGACAACTTCGACGCCGGAACGTCGGCGACGCAGTGGTCGACGGTCAGCCATGCCGGCGACTTCACTGCCGACTTCGCCTTCGACTACAGCACCCGCGGCATCGCGCCCGCGCCAAATTCGACCGGCGGGACAACGGTTGGCATGCACCTGACTGTCAACAGCACCGACGCCGTGCCCGCGCTCGATGCCGTCAACGCCTACCTCAACTCGATGACGTTTGAAGGCGACTACATCCTTCGCTTCGACATGTGGCTCAACTACAACGGAGGAGCCGGAGGGGGCGTAGGTTCAACGCAGTTCGCGCTCGTCGGTTTCGGCCATTCGGGGGCGCAGTCCGTTTGGGCCAACAGCGTATCGAGCGACGGACATTGGTTCGGCGTGACCGGTGAAGGTGGCGACAGCAACGACTACCGCGCCTATCGCGGCACGCAATTGCTCTCGGTAGACGATTCGACGCTCGCTGCGATCAGTCGCAACCAAACCGACGTCTTCTATCAAACCTTCTTCCCGGCTCCGACATACGAATCGCAAGGCGCACCGGGCAAGCGGTGGGTTGAAGTTGAGGTGTCTTACCTTGCCGGCGTGCTCGAATGGCACATCAACGGACGCCTCTTTGCCATACGCGACGAACCCAACGTCCCTACAGGCGAGATCATGCTCGGGTTGATGGACACGTTCACGTCCATCGCAAGCCCGGCAACCGACACGTTTGCGCTCTTCGACAACGTACGGGTCGTCGCCCCCGATTGCGACAGCAACGCCCAAGCCGACGATGCAGAGATAGCGGCTGACTCCGATCTCGACTGCAACAGCAACGATTTTCTCGACACCTGCGAAACGATATCAGACGGCGATTTCGACGACGACGGCGACGTGGATCTCGCAGACTTTGACGGATTCGTCGATTGTTTCGCCGGCCCAGACATTCTGCTGACCAACCCGCTAAACCCGTGCGAAGCCCTATGTTTGCAAGCCTTCGACGAAAGCGGCAACGATGCCATCGACTTAAACGATTTCTCGGCGTTCCAGCGCTCTCTAACTATTTCCGCAATTCCGCCACGACCAACCGGCGCCCCAACCGGCACGCAGTTGGCCGCAGAGATCGCAGGCTTGTCGCGCGTCGATCGCGAAGCCCGCATCCTTAGCGAGATCACATCCGGCAATGTGCCCGGTTTCCTTCGCGAGTTCGTACCAATCAACGTCAGCGCCAACATCAGCGGCAGTCCCGTGAGCGCCACGTACTATGTTTCAAACGATTACCTGGCGGCTGGCATCGAACGCGACTTCGTGCGGATGCCCATGAGCCCATTGATCGCTCAACCGATCGCCGACGCATTCGATTGCCTGCTACCAACCCGCAAAATGGTCGGCGACATTTACACGCAGGCGACGACCAAACTCGCACCGCAACCCATCAGCCCCGCGACCACCGACATCGCCCGCATGACCACCATGCTGCGACACCATCGCATCGTTGAAGGCCAGCAGGGTGTGCAGCCACTCGACAATCTCATCGGCGGCACCAAGAAAGACGTGGTCATCACGACACAGCTACCGGCCAACCCAAATCGGGTGGCGATCTTCGGATGGCATCAACTCAATGGCGTACCCATTCAACCGCTGTACCTGGGGCACGTTGATTTCTACGCCGATTACAGCCACGGTATTCGATTGGTCTACGAAACCATGCTCGTCGATAGCGTGGAAATGTCCGTCGCCCAAGTCCTCGCACACCCGACGCTTCATGTATTACTGAGCGACGAAGGTGTGTTGACATCACCGAGCTATTGACCGCAAACGTAATTGCGGACACACTCGCAAAACATATGCAACTACTACACCGAAGAATCTTGCCGTTGATCGTTTGCCTCATATCAGCCGCACTGACAATGCCGGCGACTGGTACGCCACCGCACAAACTCGCAGGGTTCACAACCAGCCCGCATTACAACGAACAGATTCTCGACCTGACACTCGACCCCGACGTCATCGTTCATATCAACGCACCACCCGCCGATGCATTCGACCCCAAGCTGCCGGTACGCCTCGTGATCTTCGCCCTGCCCAATGGCAACACCATCGATCAAACGGTCGGCAGGCAAATGACCGAAGGCCTCGATTGGCACTACGACATCCAACACATCGGCGCCCAAACCCGCGTGCTTCGAAAGACTATGACCGACTGCAACATCGTCGTCGCATACCTCCAAGCCGCCAAACGCAGTTGGCCCCATTGGCGACGCAGCCACGATGATGCCAACGCCCGAATCGCGACGATCGTTCAAGAACTGCGCAGCCGCTTCCAGGATATGAATTGCACCGTCGAGTTGACTGCCCACAGCGGCGGTGGAAGCTTCCTGTTTGGTTTCATCGAGAGCAGCGAGCCCATCCCCGAATGGGTCACTCGCTTTATTTGGCTCGACGCCAATTATGGATTCGAAGAAGAAACGCACGGTAAGAAGCTGGCAAAGTGGCTCCAAGCCAACCCGAAAAACAGGCTGGGCGCATACGCCTACGACGACCGCGACGTGAAATTCAAGGGCAAACCGATCGTGAGCAAGACCGGAGGCACCTATCGCCGCACCGAGGACATGAAGTCGTTCTTTGGGGAGACGTTTCAACTGAAGAAGGCGAAGCGCGACGCATTCATTCGCTATCGGAGTCCGAGCAACCAACTCGAATTGATACTGCTCAGGAATCCCGACAAGAAAATTCTGCACACCGTCATGGTCGAACGCAACGGATTCATCCACGCCATCGCGCTCGGTACGCCGTGGGAGGAAAAGGTCGCCCCCTTCTGGAGCGAGCGGGCGTACACCGAATTCGTCCAACCAAACTAGGCTGGATCATTCGGCGATCCAACGATCGCCAACAGTTCATCAAGCACACGAATGACATGATCGGCTTGGTCGGAATAGTCGGGCTTATCGCTACCCCCAAGCATCAAAACCGTTCGGCACCCGGCACTGCTTCCACACTGAATGTCCATCAGATGATCACCGATCATCCAACTCGCTGACGGTGAGCAACTTAGCTCTGCACACATGCGCAGGATCGGTTCGGGCGACGGTTTGACCGGCTCATCTTCACGCGCAAGAAGAATGTCCGCTTCGATACCGTGTTGGTCGAGAATCACATTTGCCCACCGACGAGCGTTCCGCGTCAAAATCCCGATGAGCCAACCGACCTGGCGAAGCGACGACAAGACTTCGATCGCGTTCGGTTGAAGCTGCGCGTTGTGAGCAGCCCGCTCCTCATGGGCATGAACAACACCCAACGCATGCTCCTTTGCAGCCCCTTCAAGCAATTCGAGAGACTCCAAAATAGGACCCGGTGGTAAACCGATCTCGTCGCGCATCGCGTCAAAGTCGAGGACCGGAACAGTAAGCGTCCCGTCCAGATCAAAGATGAGCATTCCGCGATTGTGACTGGGCGAATTCATGATCGTAGACCATAACAAGTTTCGAGACGACATTAGCTACTACGCATTGGCTATTGAATGGTACAAAAGTCGGTGAATCGCCAATCTTAGTTATTTCTGATATTGCATCGAACTACAAGCGCGGTGATTATAGCAAACCATGACTCCCGATAGAGCAAAGTCCGCCCAACCCTCCGAGCCTACTGCCCCTCGATTTGCTTCGACGCCACTGCTACCTTGGGCGGCCGGAATGATGATTGGTATTGCGATAGAAAGTCGCATTCCGATCCAACCACTTTTCTGCTTGATGACGATGCTGGCGTGCGGTCTGTTGGTACTGTCCAAATCCATCCGCAATCGTTTCCCACTAATACTAGTCGTGCTGGCGGCCACCAGCGTAGGAACCCTTCGACATCACTTGACGTTTCGTACTTTGCCAGCCACCGACATCACGCACTTCGCATCCACCGAACGTCAACTCGCAAGGGTATCTGGCACAATAAACACGCCTCCGAAAATCACGCGC
>BQJS01000251.1 GCA_021604825.1 Phycisphaerae bacterium
AGGGTGGGGGACTGATCATCATGCGAGGGGTCAATCAAAGTTTCGTCAGTCCCCCAGCCTGAAGGCTGGGGCACCCGCTGCCGGAAACGTGTTATCCAATTTGAGAAATCCGTAATCCAACTTTCTCTTAGAAGTCCGCGAGATGTTCTTGAAACGCGGCGAAGTCTTCGACATCCACGTCGCCATCGCTGTCATCATCAAATACCTGTCTGCACAGCGCAGAAGGTGGCGCGAATCCTCCGCCACCAATCGGCCCACTAAGGCACGTCGCGAACGCATCGTAGTCGTCGAGATCCACATCACCGTCGGCATCGAAATCTCCAGGCGGTGGAGCGTCACAGCCCAGCGCACAGGTCGATCCGTTGCCTTGATACACACCCGATTGCGAATCGCAGAATGCCTCGTCGACGAACGTCTCGTCGATGCACGCTTCCGGACCGATGCAGCATGCCCCGTAGAGCGGGCACCCGTTTGAATCCACCATTTCGAGTTCCGGTGTTGATGGGCAGAGATCGATACAATCAACCACACCGTCGGCATCCGTATCGTCGTCGGGCACACGGCACCCGCATTCGCCGGCTACAATCTTACCGGGATCCTGCGGACACTCTTCGTTGCAGTTTGAAACGCCGTCCGAATCACTGTCGGTCGAGCATGTCGTACCGTTGCCTTGATATGATCCACCGGGAAACAACTCGCAAGCGGCTTCGGTTCGGTTTGAGACGCAGTTGCCGAGTCCGAAGCAGCAGGCACCTTTGAAAGGACACCCTTCATTGTCAACGGCTTCGCTCAGTGGAGTCGCTGGGCACGAATCCAAACAGTCGATCACGCCATCGCCATCGCTGTCGAGGACGTCGGACTGCCCACATCCGCAGATGCCCGGTTCGGTCTTGGTTCCATCGAGCGGGCATGATTCGCAGTTGTCGATCGCGCCGTCGCTGTCGGCATCCGGGTCGCATTCATCGGGTACGCTGTTGGAATCGCAATCGACGGTGGTGGCTGCATCGCAATCGTCGGGGATGCCGTTGTCGTTGCAGTCGGCGTCGCAATTGCTCGTGCAATAAAACGGACCGCCGTCAGCCGTACTCGATTCGCTGATCTCGCACTCATCGGGGATGCCGTCTGCGTTGCAATCCGTCGCACAGTTCGACTCGCAGAAGTACATCCCGCCCATCGTGGCGATACTGATTTCGCATTCGTCGGGCAGTCCGTTGGCGTTGCAGTCGTCGCTGGTCAGGTTGATGATGTCCAGATCGTCGAGCGTGCCGTTGTTGTTGCAGTCCTCACACTCGTCGGGAATCTCGTTGGCGTTGTCGTCGAAACTGCCTCCCATCGATATGTCGAGATCGTCGGGGATACCGTTCGTATTGCAATCTTCGCACTCATCGGGGATGCCGTTTGAATTGGCGTCACCGCTCGTTTGATTGCCGAGGTCGATCACGTCGGGGATCGTATTGCCGTTGCAATCTTCGCACTCATCAGGAACATCATTGCCATCAATGTCCACGCTCGTCGCACCGGCGATGTCACAGTCATCCGGCACACCGTTGGCGTTGCAGTCGCCCACCGGTAGATACGTGATGCTCACTGAAATCGACGAACCTTGCGGGCACTCGTCCACAAACGCCGATGCAGTCATTACGATGGCGGCTGGTCCTGCGCCGACGATCTGATTGAACATCGCTGCGGACAACGTAATCTCATCCACATCTGCGGTCGGTGGGCAATCGCTGGCCATCCCGGTGAAGATTTCGCCGAGCGAGTCACCGTTCAGCTCGACCAAGACGGTTTCAACGGGCGATGCAAGGTCCGCAATGGCTGAGAACGTCAGCGTCACAACGCCAACGGCGGGCCGCATGTCATTGACGATAAACTGAAGCGACCCAGCCCCACCAAACACCGGCGACAACAGGAACGACGACTCAAACACCGGATCGAAATCTTCGCAAGCGTCTGGCGTACTGTTGGCGTTGCAGTCCGGTTTGTTTTCATCCGGGATACCACTTCCGTCACAGTCGCTGCTCGTGCCACCGCTGATATCGCATTCGTCGGGGATGCCGTTGTCATTCAGATCGCCAGCGCATTCGGTCACGCAGAAGAACGGTCCGCCCGGCGCACCACTGAATTCGTCTATTTCGCATTCATCTGGAATCGAATTGGCGTTGCAATCGGAACTGCTGTTTGAAACGATGTCGCAGCTGTCGGCGATGGCGTTCTGGTTGCAATCCGGCTCGCATTCATCGGGTACACCGTCGGCTGCGCAATCTTCACTCGAGCCCGAAGCGATGTCAGCCGCATCCGGGATGCCGTTGTTATTGCAATCCGGTTGACGCTCGTACGCGCCCATGTCCACGATGGGTGCAGCGCCGAGTCCTGTGTCCGCAACGACAGGATCGTCAGCGAAACGTGGCAGCGATTCGATATCGAACGTGTTGAGTGACTCATCGAAAGCGGCGGCATTGTCACCCGCATCGATACACGGCGACGACGGTGCCAACGACGGCAGGTCGTCCAGCGTCCCGAAGAGATTGTCCGCCCCATCCGCATCAACGAACAGTGGATCGAGCGCGATATTCCCAACACCGCCCAGCCCCCCGCTGAGGTTCATCACACATGACGTATCGAGCGTCACCGTTCCTGCGTCTCGATAAATCTGACTGGCTTCACCCGTGCCCGCCAAGTCGCTGTTGGCCCAGATGATGCTGTTTTGAATCGTCGCGTGCCCACCCGCAACCAGTGCGATCGCCCCGCCAAAATCGTCGGCCACGTTCGCCACGAAGGTGCAATTGACAACGTTCGGGGCTGCAGTCGATGACACGTGAAGCGCGGCCCCGTTCGCTTCGGCGCTTCCCCCGTTGTCCATATTGTCCGTCAGGTTTCCCGCAAAGACGCAGTTTTGCAGCGTCGGCGAGCTCTGCGAAGAGATGAACATCGCTCCACCCACGCCACCGCCGGAATCAAACGCCGCAACGTTTCCAAAGAATCGGCAGCGGTCAAACACACCACTGCTCGACGTCACAAAATACACCGCGCCTCCGAACGCTGACGTATTTTCAACAAACTGCGTCGCCACAAACTCGACGTCACTGTTTTGGCACCGCACCGCACCGGCACTCGCACGATTGCCTTTGATCTGGCAGTTGTGGACGACAATCGAGCTATTAACGATCCGAATTGCCGACCCCGAATTGTCAGGACTGGATCCGTCAGCCACGCCGCCCGTGATGGTGAAACCGTCCAGCACCGGAGCGTTTGCAAGAGTGTCGGCCACCACAACGTGGTAACTGTTCTCTGTGGTGAATCCGCCGATGTCGTTGCTGTCGAGATCACCGGATAAGACCGTACCGTTGGTCAACGGGTCGCTGTTGCGCTCGTTGCGGCTTGTCTCGACTCCGGAGAAACCACCGTAGAGTTTGACGTTCTCCGTCAGCACAAACGACGCGCTGCGATCACCACCCGGACCATCCGGCCGATAGGTGCCTGCCGCCACCCACACCTCGGTCGGCACACAGTTCGAATTCACGTCGATCAACGCCGTCTGCAAACTCGTGTATGCGTTGGCCCAATCCGAACCATCGTTACCGCCGCTGGTGGCAGTACGATCAACGAACACCAATCGCTGCTCGCAAATGTCAAACAAACCGTTGAAGTTGCAGTCCGCCGACGATTCGCAAACGTCTGGAATCGCATTCGAGTTGCAATCGTCAGCCCCATGATCCAAGTCGCACTCATCGGGCACGCCGTTGGTGTTGCAGTCCGGACTGAACCCGCTGAGGATATCGCACTCGTCCAAGGTACCGTTGTCGTTGCAGTCGGCATCGACCACCAACTCAACCTGATCGATCTGCCACCCCACGCCGTCGTTGCTCATGTTGTCAACAGAATCGAAACTCCACTCGAGCGTCACCGATTGACCGACGAACGCCGTGAGATCGACGACGCGCGTTTCCCAAACCCCGACCGCGCCAACTGGTCCGACATCATCAACGATGGTTCCGTTAACGCTCAACCACGCTGCATCGAAACCGTCCGGCGCGGAACCGCGATCCCCGTCGTACAACGAACAGTATTCGAGGTACGCATCATTGACCGAAGTCGGAATGGTTCCGGCATCGACCGAGAGTATCCCGCTTTCAGTCGCACCGGTTTCAAACGAACATGACGCATCTTCACCGAAGTACGCCCAACCCAGGGCATCGCACCCCCCACCCTGATCGCAGTTGCTCGTCACGTGCCACAATCCCGTCGCATTCCACTCGGCAGGCAGTCCGGCATTGAAGCTGCTGCCAATCAGCACGCCTTGATCGAAGTATTCGCAGGTGTCCGGGATGGCGTTGGCATTGCAATCCTCCGCGCCGGCAACGATGTCGCAGCCGTCCGCGATGGCATTGTTGTCACAATCCGGTTCGCATCCGTCGGGCACACCGTTGGTGTTGCAATCCGATTCCGACCCACAGTTGGGTAGTGGGAAATCGATCGAACAGAGGTTGCCCGTCGCCGAATTGATCGCGGCGCAATCGATGTCACAATTGTCGGGGATGCTGTTGGCGTTGCAGTCCAGGTTGGATGCGTCGAACACATAGGCAGCCCCCGCACCAGCATTTGCAAATGGCGCTCCGCCCACGATTGCGTCGCCGGAAATCGACACCGATGTTCCCAGTGCATCGGCTGCGACCGCATCACTGGCCAACATGCGGGTGGCTTCAACCCAGGATGTTCCGCTTCGTTTAAAGGCATACAATGCACCCGCACCGGAGTCAGCTCCTGGAGCCCCGACCACCAGCAAATCCCCCTCCAGCGCGACCGACGCGCCAAACAAATCGCCAGCCACTCCATCCGATGGCGTCACTTTAAACGTCTGTGGCCAACTGCCGGCATTGTCCTCGAAGACATACACAGCACCGATACCGTTTTGACTCGGCGCACCGCCAGCCACCGTGAAACCATCGACCGCCACCGACGTTCCCAACTCGTCGTCGGCTATCGCATCATTGGCGAAGAGAATCGCTTCCTCTGGCCAACTGGTTCCGCTTCGCCGATAGATGTAAACCGCGCCGGCCGACGTGGAGGTGTGATCCCCTGGTGCACCAATGACTGCAACATCGCCAGAAATATCTACCGACGTTCCAAACACGTCGCGCACTTGTCGATCCGATGCGAGTAGTTTTGCCTGTTGTGGCCAAAGGCTCCCGTTGCGTGCGAAGATATATGCCGATCCGGTGAGGTTACTGCCATCATCGTTACCGAGCGCTCCAACGACTGCATGGTCGCCATCGATCGAGGCGCTGATTCCGAAAACATCAAAGGCGTTCGCGTCCGACGCGGTCACGATGACTTCCTGCCCCCAAGAACTTCCCTGCCACGTATAAAAGTATGCAGACCCGGAAAACGATCCGTTGTCGGCATTGCGCGGCGCGCCGACGATGGCGTAGGTCGAACCCATCGACACCGCGTTTCCGAATCGATCGCCAGCCGCTGTCTCCGAACCGACAAACGCGGCTTGCGGTGACCAGCTTTCGGCGGCCAACTCGAACGGAAAGACG
>BQJS01000252.1 GCA_021604825.1 Phycisphaerae bacterium
CGGACGCCGCAGCACAACGCGTGGGGCGAGCGTGCGAACGGGGAGCTGAAGCAGCGCACCGGCCTCGGCAAGGGCGTCGAGATCGGCTCGCTGGACGCGGTCCGGCGCGACCTCGGAAACGCGTGCACGACCCTCGCCGCACGGCCGAGAGCGTGTCTCGGGGGCCGGACGTCCGCCTGGATGGACGCCCACGCGCCGGTGGGATACCATGTCGTGCCTCGCGGCCTCTTCTACGAGGCGTGCCGCGAGGCCGTGCGCAGCGCCGTGGAGGCCCCTGTCGGGAAGCGCGCCAAGAGACGCGCCGAACGCGAGGCGATCCTCGGCACGATGGAGTCATTCGGATTGATCGCGAGAACCAGAGGCAGGGAGAGACCGCGGCGCGTCATAGCGGAAGTAGTTTCGTGAGCAGGACAGTCTAATAGCAGCTTGGGTCGAGGGGCGTTGACTCAATGCATGTCCAGCAGGGGGTTCTCTGGCTACGCACAGGGTACGAATAGGGCCGCGATCGCAAGAAACAGGGCGATTGCCACATCGGCCGGTCGATGGATGAGCCGAGATTCTCTGGGCTACACAGATGGCGCCAACGTGTATCAGTACGCAAGAAGTTCTCCCGCCAAGAATGTGGACCCTATGGGCACTGTGGCCGGGAGTTGTGTTGTTGAGTCGGCTACTCAGAGTGGGTCAACCGACGGAGTCAATCTCATATGCAATGTTGTCGTCACCGTGCAAATATCTTGCCCGGACAGTTGCCCATGTTCGTATGAGACTCCGGGCGGTGGCAGTGGGGCCAAGTACCACAATCTAGAGAAGCTGATCGAGAGCTTGACTGCAACAGACAAGCTGCTCTTGAGGGTGGCTCTATCTCCGCCAAACAGCGCTATACTGAAAAGTGTCTGCAAGTCGATTCATGATGGGCTTGACACGGCACCGTGCATACCGCCTGATGACGATGAAGGTGGGGGTGATGATAATACAGGGGGAGGTGGTCTTCGGGAGCCAGGCGTGACGCTCAGAGATGGTAGCCTTATCAACAAGTGGATCTTCAGGTGTGTTGGTGGAGTGTACTGGTGGGAAACCGAGATGATCGAAGGCGGAAAGCCAGGCGATCCTACGCCGCCACCGGAGTTTCCAGAGGGGGTTCCGCCCAAGTATGGAGGCGGCCCTCCCCAGGGCTAGCGGATAGCAGAAGAGTCCCGCGTGGCGATGTGGCGTTGCCATGGACTCGAGAAAGACGAGAGCTAACAGAAGGCGCATCATGAAACGGCGCGTGGTGGCGGCGTGTATTTCACTGTGTTTGCTACTGGTGAGTATCACTTTGCTGTGGCGTAGTGGTGAACCGCCGGGAGAGAACATATACGATGCCTACGATAGGCACGAACTCTCTTCAAAGAGTGACGCAAATACTCCTGCAACCAAATGGACTCAGTTGACCGAGCCCACGCGGGAAGTGACCCTGGGTAAAGCGAGCGATGTACGCAGTAAAGCAAGAATGCGCGCTTCCGCCAACAGCCGTCTGCGCTATGGGCCTTGGCGCAGCATTGAGCTTGTAGGCAAGCTTGACGGAAGTGTCTTAGACAAGGCGACCATGGTGCTCGCCGCGCGTTCGCGTATGGAGTCGAGTATTGAGGTGCCGCGGCCTAACCAGTCGGTGGCTGTGGTATCTATCACGGGAAATACGCGAGTACGGTATTGGGCATATGACGGTGCATCAGTTGACCTTATTCATGGGGTAGAGCTGTCTGTAAGTGGTGGGGATCTTGGCGCGCGTCTGATTCAACTGTCAGAGCTGTGTGATCAAGCCGGTCTCAGTGTGTTTCGTCCTTCCGGGATCTCAGTGGGTAGCGGGGTAGAGATCGAGCCCTCCGCAGTGGAAGTAGATCGCAGTTCGGAAGTTGGCGAAGTTGCGGAAGCCGGAGGCGCGCTGCTTGACCGTCTGGATCACGGAGTTCATCCCTTCGCTCATGGCGTTGGTGATCCGGAACGAGAAGTAGTTCATCACGCCCCAGAGGTGGCGCTTGATCGAGCGCGCGACATCGATGACGTGCTCGAGTCGCGAGTGCGTCGCCCAGTAGTACCATCGCTTCCAGAACAGAATGGCCTCCGCAGGATCGTGGTGATTCCAGAGCTCGCGTAGAGCTTCCTTGATCGCCCAGGCCCGAGCGGTCTTCAGCTCGAGGCCCTTGAGCTCCTGGAATGCGAATCGCTGCACGTCGCTGAGGTTCTCTTTGTTCGAGATCCAGAGGTACTTCGATCCGGTCAAGGCAGCGTCCCCCGTCTTGAGCCGCTGTCGGTGCTCCTGCCGTCGCTGCTTGTCGACCGAGTCGGTCATCTGCTTCATGACGTGGAAGCGGTCGAACACGATTCGGTACTCGGCATCGTCCAGCACCTCCGTCGCAAGCGAGATGTATGGACCGCTCATGTCCATGGCGACGGCTTGCAGCTCCGTCCGCTGCTCGTCCGTCAGCGACTCGAAGAACGGTCGCACGCTCTCCTTGTTCCGGCCTTCACCGACGTACTCGACGACCCCGCGGTCCAGATCGCAAACGAGCGAGGCGTACCGGTGACGCTTGCGAAACGACTTCTCGTCGATCCCTACGTACCGCATCACGGTCGCCTCCTTGCGGACCAACCCTCGATTCACCGCACGCTCGAGGATGTGCCAGGCCTCGTCCCAGCTGATCCGCAAGATTCGGCACGCCCCTTGGACGCTCGTCTCGCGAAGGACATCGATCGCGAGCCGCTCGAACAGGGCGGTGAACCGAGAGTGCGGCTCCGCCCACGGCAATCGCACCTGCCGGACGCCGTGCTCCGGGCACTTGACACGCGGCGGTCGGGCGTGGAGCAAGGTGCGGAACTGGCAGCTGTCCAGGTGACGCCACACCCTCTCCTCAGCGTGGTCATGCAGCCCGCTCTCGATGCCGCACTCCGGACAAGGCCACGCGAGCCCGCGTTCGTGCTCGGCGAAGACGTCCACCGTCTGCTCCTTCACGTCGAGCTTCACGGACGCCACCGTCCACGGCGTCTCGAGCCCCAGCAGATGTCGATAGAGATCGGTGTCTTGCATCGGTCGATCCTCCAGCACGTGGATTCTCGCGACGCAGCCCGTTCGACATCAACCCCAACTCAGTTCGACGACGCCCCCCAATCATTTTCTTTCGAACCCGCTTCCTCCGTCCCGCCCCTCGTGCCCGCAACGCTCATCCCCCGGAAGCGAAGCGTTGGGCGTTGCGGGCACGAGGGGCGGGACGGAGGAGGGAGCACGGCACTCCTCAGGTCGGTCCAGGATTCAAGTCCGCGCGGCGCGAGGTAATCCGGCACCCACTGAGATCCCGGATGGACCGTGTGTTTCTGAAGGCCGATAATCATGCTTGGGAGCGGCGTGAAATTGACTTCTCCGTTCCGGGATTTGATCGGGTGTATATGGAGCGGGCCACGCCGGTCGTGTTGGAGCTAAGGAACATCCGGTGTCAGGCATATGCCCGGCTCAACCTACCTGCACGTGTCTACGTGCGTCGAAAGGGTTGGGTGGGGGATATCGCCACCTTTGATATTAGTGTGCCATCCAGCGACGCGTCTTTGGGGCTCGGGGACTTGGTGGCCGGGCCCTACGTAATAGAGGTTGAGCTAGGAGACTGGCACGATCCGGAGGGTAGAATCACTCTGGGTGCGACTTCGGAGAGTATCAGCCTTTCTAAGGGTGAGCACGTCTGCTCGATCGTCCTTGAGGATCCGCCCCACAGACCTATGGTATATGCGCTCAACGGAAAGCTATGTTTCTCAAGCACGCCACCGGAGGACTGCCTGGACTCGATGGAGATACGGCTATACAGCTTGGCAAGTCGAAGTCAGGCAGGGCCCGATGCGAGAATAGTCTATGGTCAGATGATGCGCGAAGACAACCTATGTTGGTCGTGGTCAGTCGATCATCTTCCCGTAGGAACCTACCAGGTAAGAGTCGAGCCTTTTGTATACAACGACGTAATCACTCATTCTGCGAACGCAAACTCTAGTCACGTCATTGACGTGCCTGACCTCGCCCGGGTACGTGTAGACATTGTGTCGGGGTCTACCAGAGTGTCTGTGTCGAATGTCCACTGGGGAAGGCTCGGAACGGATTTTGCTATGAGAAACTTCTACGGAATGACGGCGAGTGGCGCGAGTGGCTCGGCCCATTTCTGGACAACACCTGGAGATATATGGGTATCTGTCTTTGCGTCAGAGCTCAGTCGTGAGCACGGCTTCTCTAGGCAAGAATTCAAAGTAACGGCAGGTGACAATAATCTGGTAATGCGCATAAAGCCTGTCTGCGGATTTGAGATTGTCTTGAAGCGACGGGGTACAGTAATTCCAATAGGAAGGCTGCACAAGCAACTGCGCGGCTCGATTCGGTGGTCGGGCGGAGGCTCGCGCGCAGGCACAATTACCATCTCACGGCTATCGACGCATGGGATAGTGGAGGTGTCGGCTCCAGGGAACTATGAAATCAGCGTATTAGAAATCGCGGCTGAGCTTGCTGAACACTCTGATCTTCGCAGAACGGTTCGGGCGGAACGTGGAGTAATCAAGAAGGTGGTTTTTGAGCTAAAATGAAGGCTGTCTTTAGCGTAGGGTCCGAATGCTTGCGCGAACCCGAATCGGTTATTGACTGACGCCTGCGTTGCCGAAGTCGGCCGTAGTGTCCGAAAACGACCACGAGCCGAAATCACCCATCGTGGCCGCCTGCGTTGTCGAGTCGGACTGTTGCAATGGCAGAGGATGCTGGCGCGGGCGGTAGGCGGGGCGGGTCGGACAGCCCGGCCTCACGACGGACGCTGGCTGACGGCGTCGGGCGAGGCCGCATCCCACCCTGCCCGGGCCGCGCTCCCACGCCCAGAGCTACGGCCCTCAGGCCGCGCGGTGATAGAACCGGAGCAGCCCGCCGAGACGATCGCGGCTGACGACCTCGGCGCCGTCGTTCGCGCGGTCGGCCTCCGGCCCGGGCACGGGGATGTCGTTCCCGATCCCTTGGTGCGAACGCTCGCCGTTGTAATGCGCGACGTACTCAAGGACGGCGCGGCGCAGCGAGCCGATCCCGAAGAAGATCATCTTCCTCACGCACTCGTTCTTGACCGACCTCACCCACCGCTCGGCGAACGAGTTGCAATCGGGTGCCCGGGCCGGGATTTGCACGCATTCGGTGCCACCGTCGCGCAGCGTCGCCCGGAAGTGCTCGGCGAACCGGCTGTCGTTGTCGAGGATCAGGTGCGTCGCTCCCTCGAGCGCCGGCGGTGGCTCGAGGTCGACGACGTTGCGCGCGACCTGCCGCATGAAGTCTTCGGTGGCGCGGTCGGTCACTCCGAGGATGTCCACGCGCCGTGTGGCGACGCGGATCGCGAACAGGACGAATACCGTGCGGAGCCCGGCCGGCGTCCAGACCTCGACCTGGAAGAAG
>BQJS01000253.1 GCA_021604825.1 Phycisphaerae bacterium
GGCAGAATCCAGTTGTTGCCTGCGATTCCGTGTTCGGAAGGATAGGCACCAGTCCCCAAGGTCGCGTGGCCCGGACCGGTGGCGGTGCAGCCATATTGTAGATGGGCCTGGGTCAGCCAAGCCCCGTCGCGCATCAGCCGATTGAACCCGCCATCGACAAAGTGACGCCGATAGGCACTCGGATAGTCACCCCGGAATTGATCGATCACGATCATCACCACGAGTCGTGTGTCGCCGGGCGGCGTGGCGGGTTGACCCCAGGCGGTTGCCTGAGCGAGAAGCAAAACGATCGCGGCTAGTTTCCCCGTCATGGGTTCCCCTTATCATCCAAGCGGTTTGGCCTCGCGAGTTTGGAGCCTATTCGCACCAGGCGTTCGACCGTGGCCAATCAACCGCGTGCCGTCCTTATAGGATCGCAGGGGGCAAAATCAAGGGGACGAAATTAGGGGCGGCCAAACTGCGCTATGACAAGATGTTGTGCCTTAATCTGGCCTTAACAATGCCGCCTCCTGGACCGGATCGACGCCTATGTTACTGTACTTTCCAAAGTTACCATTGACTTTGACGGCAGAATTCACTAACGTGGCAACTTAGGGCGTGGAAGGATGTTCGGGAGACATCCATACGTCTTAGGTGCCATGAAGCTGAGAAGACGGGCATAATTGCCTGAATTTCAAGCGATTCTCAGGTTTGCGGCATGAGCTGTCAGGATGTACGGGGAGAGAGACGAGTCACATCAGGACGGACCCCGTCTAACTAGAGACAGCGATGAAATCAACGACGCTGCCGATTTGTGCGCAGAGGTTTTGCCATTGGTGGCTGTACCAAGCGGGCAAGTTGTAACTTGCGCCGCATTGGATGGGAGACGCTCGTCGATGAGTCGGGCCGCCGCTGGATTTGGCGAGCAGACGATGGGCGAAGGAGAGAGAAGAGTTTGAGTTTTTCGCAGGCGGCATCCGGAAGGGTGCTGCTGGTCCATTCTGATGCCATTGCGCGCGGAGTGCTGCGGTCGAAGATCGAGCGCGCCCTCCCCCAACTGTTGCGCCCCCACATTGGCGATACCCACCAGCCAATCATCGAAACCCGTGAATTGAACGAGGCGTACCGATTGGTCACCGCGAATCCGGACATCTGTTTGGTAGTCGTTTCTATTGACGAACCCATGTCCATTGAGGCGCTGGCCAAGGGGATCCGAAATCTCGACGCCATCGCGACATCGCCAGACGTGGTGGTGCTTTCCGAGCGTTCGCTTTCTGTCGACAACTGCCAAGCGATGATCGCCAGCGGCGCGGCGGCGTTGATCGAAGTTCAACATCAAGATCCCAAACCATCCAATGAATTACTCATCAAGCACATCGAGGCGTCGCTGAACCGATTCTCATCCGAGGGTGACAGTACTTCAGCAAGGGCACAATCCAGGACCAAAGAATTCAACCCCGGTGGCATGGTTTGGCAAAGTGCTTCGATGCACCGTTTGATCGAACAAGCCACGCGGGCGGCGCAGATTTCTGACGTGCCGGTGTTGATCCTCGGCGAATCGGGCACCGGCAAGCAACTGCTCGCCCAATACATTCATAGCCTCGACCCGAAACGCGGGCACAGGAAGTTGCAGTCGGTCAATTGCTCGACGATTTCCGGGACGCTCGCGGAAAGCATGCTGTTCGGACACAAACGCGGTGCTTTTACCGGCGCGTCGGAAGCGCGCAAGGGGATATTCCGGTCGGCTGAGGGCGGGACGGTTCTGCTCGACGAAATCGGCGAACTCGACTTGACGTTGCAGCCGAAACTACTGCATGTATTGCAGGAGCGCATCTTGACGCCGTTGGGCAGCGATCAGCATCTTCATTGCGACGTCCGCGTCATCGCAGCCACCAACCGCCAGCTTCCGGCATTGATCCAAGAAGGCCGATTCCGACTCGACCTTTATCAACGACTCAACGTCATCGCCCTGGAAATTCCACCGCTACGTCAGCGTCGCGAGGACATCCCGCTGCTCGTTGACTTTTTCCTCGAGAAATACGCGGATTACTATCAGCATCCGATCGAAAGCGTCGAGCCAGCCGTCTATGCATTCTTTGAGAACTGCACGCTTGAAGGCAACATTCGCCAGTTGGAAAATGCCATCCGGCAAACGCTCGCACTCAAAGGTCGCGGTCGCATTCTGGGCATGGACGACATTCCACCGCGACTGCGAGCAGGGCTCGCTTCAAGTGCGTCGATTCAATTGAGTGATCGCCCGAAAGACATCCCCGTCCTCACCGAACTTGTCGATGCGGCGTGCAAGATGGTCGATGCCGGATCGCTCACCCTTCCAGAATTTGTCAGTGCGTGCGAAGAAAACGCACTGCGTAAATCATTGGCCAACGCCACCGAAAGCAGCAGCGAACTCGCCGACAAGCTCGGTGTAAGCCGCCGCACGCTCTACAACAAGATCCGCAAGTACGGATTGAAGCAACCGCCGGCGTGACGCCGGTTCCCCACTCATTAAGCGCTTCGCAAGTCAATCAGCATCAGCCCTGGACTCCCGCGAACGCGGGAATCCAGAAGACAACAGGAATCAACAACCCCTGTGCAGATTCATGCACACCTTCAGTACCCACCAACAAAGACTGCACAACCAGTGCAAGAAATACTGATACCGGCGATTATGAACGAGATTATCGGCGATCACCTTCGCAACACACCGCAACACACATTGTGAATTCCAAAGTTGCACAACAGGTGTGCAAATCGTTTCCCACCGATCGCCGTCGAGACACATCGATTCGGGCACCAAGTTTCCATTTTGGGCTTGAAAACAGTGTTTTTTGAGAAATGCAGATCGCGTCACGTTGTGGCACACCGCATGCATATGAGTTGACCGTAGATGGTTTCGATTGAAACGAATTCGGAGACGACCGGTGACACCAGACATTCGACAAGGCGCGACTGCATCATTTGCAATCGGCGACGTCGTGTGCCCTGATGCCACCAGGACACTCGAACAGGTTGGCCCGGAACTGACGATTCGCGGTCAGATCACGATGCTCAGCGATCACGGCACAGAGAAAAGTGCCTTCGCCGTCATCCAGGTGGAGGGCATCCACTCGCCACTGATTGTTCCGGTTGATCGATTGCAATTGGAATCGTCCAAGGCGCGTCAGCCCGCAACGGAAACGGAATCAACCGAAGCCAGAAGCAGGCAGTCGGCGTAACGAGAATTTTAGAAAACATTGTCGCAATCAAGACAAGGAAAGCTCGCGGGCAATAGGCTTGCACCGTAGCATTTCGACAAACCAGTAGCTGGCTTGCCATTCCCAAAGCAGACCGGCAAGTCAGAGACTAATAGCGCTCTCTCTCTCCCTCCCAGGCGTGGGGTGCTCTCACGAGCATTCCCTGCCTGGGAACTTTTTTGCGCGGACCTGCGAGTAGTCGCAGATCAATTTAGATTGCGAAAAGATACGCGCTATGTCGAACAGGTTAACTGTACTCGCATGCGCCAGCCCGCGCCTTCATGCATGTGATGTGAGTTAGATCATCTTGCTATTCAGCAATGCGCAGTAGAACATTACTGGACAAACCACTTGCAAGCAAAGTTCCAGATTTTGAGGCGCTGAACAAATGCTATAGTGAGTTGCGAGATGGCAAGGAACCAGATTTTTGATTTCGAAGCCCCCTTGCTCTTTTGCTCTTCGATCTCCTCGAGCAAGTCGCCCAGAAATGGTTCCCGAATTCTCCTCGGGACCAAGAACGCGAGCGACTCGATGATTTCTTGGATCCAGAGCTTCTGCGTATGGATTTCCCGGTCTTTTGATTCAGCGGAACGAATGAACTTATCGGTGCTCATATCAACTAGGGTTGGCTCGATTGAGACCGTAAGTCCATGACCATGCACTAAGTTGTTTCGTAAATTGCGAAGTGCTTTCTCAAGACCTTGGAGTGACACCGTTTCCCACTCCAACACCTCTTCCACTTGCCCACGATCCAGCAAGACATATTGCAATGCCAAACGCTCGCAATCCGGAAAACGCAATAGAGCTGCCTGAATTCTAGTCAACGCCTCCTCATTAAGCATCCTGAGCGAGGAGTCTTCTGCGTAAACCAGCATCTCGTCTACACGACGAATGAACGACTTCATTTCAATGCTTAGTTCATTATGCGCCACTTACTCGCCCTCCTAGCTGTGACCAAAGCTGGGCGCTTTCTTCCAGCGCAGAGTGTCCTTTGGCTGATATCTTGAAAAACTTCCTACGATTCGTTCCTCGCGAAGCCGTGGTCTTCCCGAATCTAGACTTCACAAACCCTTTCTGCTCCATACGATCAAGTGTGGTGTACAGCGTACCAATGGGTAGCTTCCGTCCGGCAAGCATCTCATATTTGTCGAGGATTTCTCGGCCGAAGAGTTCGGCGTTAAATAGGACTTGCAATAAGCAGAGCTCGGTTTGACTTGGCATTCGTTCATTCTCCCGATCTTTACTATACAATTGTATGACAAACATCAAACGTGTCAAGCGAACCAGTTTTAGAAACCAGTATCGGGGCGGCCTGTGAATTACGCCCGCTTGCCTTCAACCGTTCGCCGCCCTATAGTCTTTTCAGTTATTTTTGAAAGGATTACTCATGGGTGCCGATGCGCTGGAGCGGGCTCAGCAGACTTTTGTTCGACGTTGGGGTGAGATGGGAGCCACCTGGGGCATCAGTCGCACGATGGCCGAAGTCCACGCCCTGCTCTTTATCACCGGTGATCCGCTTTGCACCGACGACATCATGCAGATGCTGCAAATCTCGCGCGGCAATGCCAGCATGAACCTGCGGCAACTCGTTAACTGGGGGCTCATCCGCCGCACGCACCTGCGTGGCGATCGCAAGGAGTACTTCATCAGCGACCTCGATACCTGGCAGATGTTCGAAACCATCACCCGCGAACGTCGTCGCCGCGAAGTCGGGCCGATCATTGACACGCTCAAGCAATGTCGATCGGACCTCGCTGGCGATACTCCGAAACTCGAAAAGGAACGCCAGCAAAAAGCGGCTGACTGCGACAAGAAGCTGCAAGACATGCTCGACTTCATCAACACGCTCGACGTCATGCTCGATGCGGTGCTTTCGTCGGGTAGTGAGCAGATCGGGATGCTGTCTGCGGCGATTAGCAGCACGGTTAAACGCTAAGCTTGGCAACCCGTAGGTTGGGCCGTGCCCACCCTACGTTGCGCATTCTTGCAGCGATTCATCGACGGCTTTGATGGTCTCATCGATCGCGTCATCATCATGGGCAGTCGAAACGAACCACGCTTCCATCGAACTCGGTGGTAAGTGAATGCCGCGTTTGAGCATCGCGTGAAAAAACTTCGCGAACCGTGCTGCATCGCAAGCTTTCGCCTCTTCGAAATTGGTGACCGAATCACGTCCGAAGAACAAAGTCAGCATC
>BQJS01000254.1 GCA_021604825.1 Phycisphaerae bacterium
GTCCGCCGTTATCAGAACCACCATTATCTGAGCCGCCATTATCCCCACCACCGTTATTTGGCGGCGCAGACATTTCGCATGCCGTTAGCGACAACGCCCCCAAAAGGGCGACCGAAAGAAAACCCATCCGTAGTTTGTTCATGATATTGATTCCGAAACGAATCCAAACCGGTTCAGAAAGCCCGAACCGTAATTCTAGGAGATGGAATTTGACGATGCAATCAATATCAGGATGTGGTCTGGACGTGCTATGACGGCATCAATTTACGGCTTGCATGATGTTGATCAGGATGGATATCATTAGCGCAATCGAAACGACGACCAACCAGGTCCACGCTTCGCTGCGCGGTTCTTTTGGATTGAGGTCTTTCGCCGTCGGCGATGAAACCGTGACGCCCGATTCAGCGAGATCTTTGAGTACGCCGGCATCGTATTTCTTGCGCGCCAGCAGCGGCGCTTCACCTTTGGCAATCGCTTCAAAGTCGATGATGAGTTCGCGCGACGACGGATAGCGATCTTCGCGGCGCTTGGCCATCATGAATTCGATCACTTCCGCCACACCGGCTGACAGCTTCGTGTTCAAATGATCAGGCGGAATGAGCGGTTCCTTCAAGTGCTTGTGCATGACAGCCGACGGTGTCGAACCATCAAACGGAACGCGGCCAGTCACGACATGATAAAACGTCGCCCCGAGCGAATAGATATCTGCACGAAAGTCGATGTTGATCTCGCCGCGAATCTGTTCGGGACTGATGTAGTACGGCGTACCGTATGCCCGCCCCGCTTCCATCTCCGCCACTTTGTAATCGCTAACTTCACGGGCGAGACCCATGTCGGCGAGTTTCACTTCACCGCTGTCGGTGATCATGATGTTCTTGGGTTTCACATCGCGGTGAATGAAACCTCGGGCGTGGGCATGTTCGAGTGCTCGAGCCACACCGAGAATCGTCTCCAACGCCTCATGCTCATCGAGTGGTTTGTTTTCCACGATCTTGTCGTACAGCGTACACCCGTCGATATACTCCATGACGAAGTAGTGATAACCACCGGCTTCACCGACATCGATGGCCTGCACGATATTCGGATGATTCAAACGAGCGGCTGCCCGTCCTTCGCGATAGAACCGATCGACGAATTCCTGATTCTCGCTCATCCGCCGTGGCAGCACCTTCACCGCCACGATGCGATCGAGGCTGAGCTGCTTGGCCTGGAACACGGTGGCCATCGCCCCTTGCCCGAGCTTCTTGAGAATTTGAAAACCGGGGATCTGCTGGGCCGGACGATACATCGAGTCTTCGTCCATCGCCTTGGAGAGGCGCTCGATTTGACTCTTCGTCAGATATCCGCAGGAAACCAGGACATCGGCCAATGAAACCGTTTTCCCTTCACCTTCAAGCTCTTCCTTGCGGTTCTTGCAAAGGGCGATCTCCTCGGACGAGCAGAGTTTCTGCTCGGTGATCTTGCGGATGATATCGGTGTCGTCGCCAACGGTCATATGCACACGGTTCCGGATGTCGAATAGGCGGTTCGGCTGGACTCGATTGAAATCTGAAAGTTTCCCTGACGAGCGACGGCGATCATAAGTGCCATTGGTGACCCGTACAACCAATAATTAACATGGAATGCAAAGTCGGGACCACGGCATCGCCGCAGCCTGTGAGTAAATTCTTGCACACCGGGCCCGATTCACGTCTTGGCGCTCGCACCGCAACTTAACCCATTATACCCACGCCGATTCCACTCTTCCTAAAATATGTTATCTGCCCAATTAACAAAGTGGTGTCGGATAAAGATCCGCCGCACCTGCACTCAACTGCGCACAAGCATTCGTCTAAAGATTTCGGCCAATGAAGTGTCACTGTTGTCCATCGTCCGATACTCGGCTTCGATTCTATCAAGTCGATCGGCATCGAACTCTACAGGCAGCGTATCGTCGAAATCTCCCAAGCCGATGCCGCGCACGATGCCATTGCGAAGGTCCTCCAGGCCGTCACCCGTTGCAGCCGATACCGCGAGCGCGACCTTGGGCATCTGGTCGAGCATCGCCGCCACTCCGTTACCGGCAGGCAGGTCCGATTTGTGGGCGACCAGAATGTCATGCTCGCCAATGTTTGCCATCATCGCTTGCATATCACCGGTAATATTCGCCGACCGATCGAATATCCAAATCTGAAGGTTGCTTGACGCCGACGCGGATCGACCCCGAAGAATTGCGGTCTCCTCCAACGAGTCCGGGGTTTCGCGCAGACCCGCCGTATCGACCATGGTGATCTCGATTCCATCAATGACCGCCGGCACGGTCACCCAGTCGCGTGTGGTCCCTTCCGTGTCGGATACGACCACGTGATTGCGGCCGGCGAGCCTGTTAATCAGCGATGACTTTCCGGCATTGGGCGGACCGAGAACCGAGATCTTTGGCGGCGTAACAAGATGCTTGGCCGGCTGGGAACGCTCGATGAGAGACGTCAACTCTGCTCTGGCAGCCGCTTCTTTCCCCAAGTCGGACAGATCGATCATTCGAGTGTATGCAGCAGGCAAGATGTCGGCTTGTTTCATCAAAAACATCGCCGCCCGCCGCGTCGTCGTGCGCGTTAGTAGGCGCATCGCATCGTTTTTGATTTGCGCGGTCCAATCACCTTGCGAATCGAACGACTCATCAATGGAACAGTCATCGGACGAAACGAGCATCGCCCCACGCCGCGTCAATGTCATTAGCACGCGTTCGACAACGCGGATCCCACCGTGCGCGGAAATGTCCACACCAGCCAACGCACCCGACCGATCGTGCTGTGGGGCTAAGATGACTTCATCAATGGTTTCGCGTTCATCGCCGAATGTCCCGAAGTAAAGTCGTCCGGGTGTCGGCGCTTCTGGCAATGGTTGTGTCGATCTTTGTATACAAGGCTGGATGAGCGACCAGCAGCGTGCGCCGCGCAGCGCGATGACCGCGATCGCCCCGACACCCGGCGGCGTCAACGGGCAGCATGTGATCGAATCGCGTTTTGATTGAGGTTCCGTTGCCGTCATGGTTTCAACCGCGTTGCAGCGCTATTCGGCAAACATGAATGCTTGATGCTATCCGCGCATTTCTGCCGCGCGTTTGATATAGGAGATACCAATGCCCATCAAGCACAAATCAGGCACCCAGCTGTCCACGAAATCCAGATGTTCCTTCAGCGATTCCGCTCCTCCACCGGTCAGCACAACCTGGTTCCATCGGTTTTCGCTGGTGGCGATCTGCTCGACGATACCGCGAATCGCACCGCATATACCGAAGTGTATCCCGCTCTGGATCGCCGCGTCGGTCGATTTCCCGATCACATCATCGGAAGACAGTTTCTCAACCATTGGAAGCTGAGCGGTGTGGGTTTTGAGGGATTTGGCTTGAAGTTCAGGACCGGGCAAGATCGTCCCGCCTTTGAATACGCCATCGTCATCGATCAGATCAATGGTGATAGCACTGCCGACATCGACGATCGTACATCCATGTCCGGTATGGTCGAAGGCAGCCGCGGCGGTACATACCCGATCGACGCCCACTGACGAAGGATCGGGCACATCCACCTCGATGGGCAAAGGCGAATTCTGCCCCACGACAAACGGACGAAGTTCCAATTCGTTTTCGATATGATCAGCCAGCCATCCCGTCACCTCGGGGACAACGGAACCGATGATGATGGCCTGTCGCAATTCGTTTTCGCACTTGTCGCGCACAACGTCCAGCGCGCGAAACGCGGCCGCCTGATCGGTGGAGTCAACGCGCTCCACATCTTTGACATCGCCATCGACCCAACGGGCCAACTTGATCGAGCTATTGCCCACATCGACAACCACCATCGACAAGGGACCGAGATCGCCCACTTGATAATTCATGTTCCGTTCGTCCTAAGATGTGGTGGCACTGGCAGATCCACCGGCTTTCGTTCGACGGGTTTATGGCGCCCCACCATGGACCACAATCGTTCCTTCAACTCGGAAACCCCAGCCCCGCTCACCGCACTGATGCTCAGAACATCTTTGCCAATGGCTTGCGCGAATTCGCGGACCACTTCGTCTGAGTCAGTAAGGTCAGTCTTGTTGGCCACCACGATTTCTTCCTTGCCGGCCAGAGATTCGCTGTGCTCGCGCAATTCTCGGCGTATGGCATGATAAGCATCGGCAGGCGATTGTTCATCAAGCGGGCAGATGTCGACCATATGCACCAAGACGCGGGTACGCTCGATGTGCCGAAGAAACGCGTCGCCCAACCCCGCACCCTCGTGGGCTCCTTCGATCAAACCGGGGATGTCAGCCACGACGAATCGCCGGTTGCCCGAAAGCTCCACGATACCGAGTTGTGGTTTGAGCGTGGTAAAAGGATACGCACCGATCTTCGGTCGGGCCTGCGAAATGCGGGAGAGCAATGTGCTCTTTCCGGCATTGGGCAAACCGACCAAGCCGACGTCGGCGATGAGTTTGAGTTCGAGGCGCAGTTCGCGCGATTCACCGGGTTCGCCGGGTTCATGATCGCGCGGGGCTTGTTGGGTGGCTGTTGCGAAGGTGACGTTTCCCCTGCCGCCCTTACCGCCTCGGGCGATGCAACATTCCACACCGTCGTCGTGCAGGTCTTTGACGAGAATATCGGTTGCACGATCGTAAACCAATGTCCCTACGGGCAATTCGATGACCAGATCTTCACCGCAAGCGCCGGTCATGTTGCGACCTTCACCGGGTCCACCGTTCTTGGCATTCCAGTGATGCTTGCCCTTGAAGTCGAGGAGGGTTTCGACGGATTCGGCACCTCGCAGGATCACGCTTCCTCCGTCGCCACCGGTGCCCCCATCGGGACCACCGAACGCGACGAACTTTTCGCGGCGGAAGCTGACGCATCCGTCGCCACCGTTACCGGCTTGCACTACGATTTCTGCTTCGTCAATGAACATGATTCAATTCTGGTTGCGGTTGCGCGTCACGACCCGCGCGCAAAAAAAGAGGGCTTTCACTTAGCCCTCTTGGAATATCCGAATTGGCAAATCTCGACGGGCCAAGCGACCTTAATTGCAGCGAAGGTCAGTTGGCCGACGGAATCACCCGAACCTTGCGACCTTTAAACTCAACGTTGCCATCGCACAGGGCGAATAGCGTGTAGTCACTACCGCAGCCGACATGGCGACCGGGGATGAACTTGGTACCGCACTGACGCACGATGATCGACCCCGTCTGGACGACTTCGCCACCGTATTTCTTCACACCGCGGTATTGAGGGTTACTGTCACGACCGTTTCGCGATGAACCCTGTCCCTTTTTATGTGCCATCAAACAACTCCAACCTGAGCCAAAGACTCCGGGCGAACATCGAGATCACCCGCTGAGCCCCACAATTTAGCAATCTTTTGAA
>BQJS01000255.1 GCA_021604825.1 Phycisphaerae bacterium
AAAGTGATAAAGACGCCACGCCAGAATTGACTGCCCTGCCGGTCGGAGTGATTTGGCGTATCTGATCCGTGTGGTGATTCACAACGTCGAAGTCAGGCAACCTAGCCGCGGACGTCAAGCGGTGCGCGTCCACGCGCCAAAGCGACATGGCGACGGTAGGGTGCGTCCCGGTCACGCCCGTTTGTCTCATGTCGCAGCTTTCGGGATCTTGATGGTCATCACCGGGCACGTTGATCTTCGCAGAACGTATTCGGCAACGCTTCCCATCAGCGTTCGCTTCAAGCCGGTATGTCCATGCGTGGCCATTATGATGAGATCAACATTGTCCTCAGCCGCAACGCGCAGTATTTCCTTCCCTGCGTCACCGCTCAATAGACGGTGGTTGACCGCAACATCGTCTTCATCGGGCCGAACTGTTTCGAGTCGCCGTATGATGGACTCGCGATCCTCAAATGCGACCCCGCTGTGCAGCATGCCCTCGCCTGCGTCGGCTTGCGGACCGGCGCTGACGTAAATGATCAGCAGGCTCGCATCCATCAACCGCGCGTAGTCAGCCGCATACTCCATCGCCCGCGCGCTGGATTCGGAAAAATCGGTCGGAACCAGAATCGTCTTGCTGCTAGCCATTTCTGCTTCTCCGTCAAGAGTCGTGTGATGGCGGCCCATGCACCGCGCCTTTCACTCGATTCTAACCGACAGTGATCACAATGCCCACTTGCAGGTCTTCAAAAACGTTCGCCCGAAATTCTGCACCTGCACTATCAACGCGGCCCGTCACAAAAATTGTGTACGTCGTGCCTTCTTCGATTTCAAAGCTTTCGATAATCCGGCCTCTGTTTTCGTCGGCGGGCGATGTGACGATAAAGTCGTACGTGCCAGCCGCTATACCGCGATACGCGAAGTCGGCTGGCGTGTTGAACGCAACGTCGGTAAAGATCTCGTTGTCGTTCTGATTGGTCACGCTGACGGCTCCGCAGTCTTCGCACATATTGATCACGCGGATCTCCGCCTGGCCGGCAGACAGCAGCGTGTTGTCATCGGTGAGTTGAATCGCCGAAACGCCGTCCGGCAGAATCACAACCGTACTGAAGCGGTTCGGATTCAGGTTGATGTTCTCTAGCCCGCTGACTGGCGTGGCGTCGTCGCATGATGTACCCGTCGGTCCGGTGGCCATCTCAAACGACTGCCGATCAGCCTCCCCATGACCGGTCCGCCCGCCGGTGTCGATATCTTCGATAGACCGAAATCCGTTCACACAAATATCAAGTGGTGAATTGTCAATAGCAGCACTAAGCGTACGAATCATAGGATTGTCGCCGGTATCAACCGGCTCGGTTTGGCAGCCGGCATGCAATGCAAACGAAAGGGCGATAGTGAGGGGTAGCACGCGTTTCATAAGAATATTCTCCAAGTTGGATCATGATCACAATGTAGGGTGCGTCCCGGACGCACCTGTCTATCCTTACAACCACCTAAAGATTGTGCGCCGCGCCCCCGTTTCTGAAAAAATCCGGACCAACAATTGAATTTGATTGATAGCCACCCTCATTGCCGCGAGAGCGGGAATCCAGAAGTATGCGAAACCAAAGCCCTAGCCAACACACGCGGAAGATCCATCGCAACTGCGTGTGGTGAAATATCCAGTGGAGTCATCTCGTCCGATTCTGGATTCCCGCGTGCGCGGGAATGACGGGAAATGTGGCAGCGAAACAAGCGACAGGCCCGCTCCCTTACATTCACCTCCATGTCCCTTGCACCGTGCAACCCTCGGCATAACATAACCGCAAGCCCGCGTCTCACACGCGGCGATACACACAAGCGGAGCTTAACCGATGCCGACAACCACACCCGAACACGATGAACGTATTGCAAAGATGACCTTCGCGTCTGTCTATCCGCACTATGTGACCAAGGTCGAAAAGAAGGGCCGGACCACCAAAGAGCTGCACCAGGTGATCAGTTGGCTGACCGGTTTCACTGACAAGCAGCTACAGAAGCACATTGATGACAAGGTGACCTTCAAGCAATTCTTTCAGAAGGCCAAACTCAATCCGAATGCGCACCTGATCAAGGGCGTCATCTGCGGCTACCGGGTCGAGGATATTGAGAACCCGCTCACGCAACAGACGCGGTATCTCGACAAACTCGTGGATGAACTCGCCAAGGGCAAAAAAATGGAAAAGATCCTCCGCGAATCATAAAGCAAAAATCGATCCACATCGCCTGCCACACCTTGCCGACGTGCCCGCCGTCATTCCCCCGTTTGCGGAAATGATGGGGGATAGGCGGGAGGAAATTTAGTGACTGTTCAACATTGGTATTATCAATGAAGGCGACTTCTTATGGGCCAGTTAATAGAGCCTCCAGGGCAGCCCAGTCTTCAAGATCGATACCCGTGTCAATGTCGTTGACATTGGTGCATGCACATTCCGATTGGTCCGCGACGTTCGCCCCAAAGCAATCCGTGAATAACTGAAGGTCCACGAGGTCCACGTCTCCATCGGCATCGATATCGCCTGGCGTTTCGCAAATACATGCGTCGATTTCAAGTTCGACGCTGTTACTCCATGCGGCGCAGTTTGGTCCGAGCGACAAGACACGTTGGGCGTACGAACCCTCGTTTGCACCAGATGCGCTCTGAATCACGAGTGTGTCGGTGAAACTCCCTGAGATGTTGCCGCCATCGCTAAGGGGAACCCCGTTCTTGTGCCATTGACTGAATGAGGGAAGTGTGCCCGTATCGGCGATAGCAGTGTAGGACACTGTATCGTTTTCCGTGACGCATTGGTTTGCCGGCTGCTGCGCGAAAGCGGCGTTGCCCATTTCGAGGGCCGAAGGCGTTGTGGTTTCCTCGTTATCGCAGCCATCCTTTACAACGCAAGTGTATTCGGCAATATCGCCTTGACCTGCATCGATGATCTTCAGAACGGCGGAGTCAACATCTTCATACTTGCCCGGTTGCTCTTGGAGTGCCGCTCCGTTCTGAAACCACTCATAGGTAACGTCCACACCGCTTGCATTGACGGCAAACGTTACGGTGTTCCCATTGCAGAAATAGGTCTGTGCTGCCGGCTGTTGTATGATGCTGAATTCTTCAAGCAGCAGAAACGATACGCGTTCTGACACCGTTTCAATACATCCCATGGAAACTTCGCAAGAATATGTGCCAATATTGTTTGAGTTGGCATTTGGAAAGGACAAGGTGGCTGTGTTCGTCCCAACGGCATCGACGCTATCGGTCATGGGCACATTATCCTTTAACCAACGGTATTCCAGCCCGTCGAATGAACTCGTGACCGTCAGTTGAGTTGGTTTTTGAGGACATGCGAATGTGTCTATGGGCCCGGAAAGAGAATTGACGAAGGCTGTCAGCGTGCACTCATCCGGCACGCCGTTACTATCGCAGTCATTTCTCAATAATTCGCATTCATCTGGATAACTGTTGGAATTGCAGTCCAGGCCTGTTTGATTGGCCACGTCACAAGCGTCGGGAAAGCCGGAACCATTGCAATCCGGCTCGCATTCATCCGGATAGTTATTCAGGTTGCAATCATCGCTCGTTTCGTTTGTAACATCGCAGTCATCGGGAATTCCGGAGCCGTTACAATCCGGTTCGCACTCATCAGGCGTACCATTGCCATTGCAGTCGAGGCTTGTGCTACCCGCAATGTCGCAATCGTCTAGAATGAAATTCTGATTGCAATCAGACGACAAGTTTTCGTGCCACGCAATCGTATCATCGGGGGAAGATGCCTCAAGCACATCGAGGTCGCCATCGCGGTCGATGTCTGTCGCAAAGATGTTGGATGAGTTCGTTGCGAAGGCGCTGAAGACTTTCTTCTTGACGAACGATCCGTTGCCATCTGTGTTTTCATAGAACACGATGTTGTCGTCGCCCTTTGACGCCCAGAGCAAGTCGATATCGCCGTCACCGTCGATGTCCGTCGCAGATACTCTTGATACGCCATTGGCAGACGCGGTGATCACCTGCTGGGGTCCGAAAGTACCCATGCCGTCTGTGTTTTCGTACCAGTCGATCGTGTTTCCGTCTTCGCCGATAGAGACGATATCCGCATCTGCATCACCATCGATGTCAGCCGATACCACATAACTTACGTCGTACGCTGCTTTATTAATGTATTTCCGAGTGCTGAACGTCCCAAGGCCATTCAGGTTTTCATACCAAACGAGTCTGTTATAGAATTCATCTGCAACGATTACGTCTTGGTCGTTGTCGCCGTCAAGATCTGCGGCGTAGATGCTTTCTGGAGCAATAGTGTTGGACGAGACCGATCGTTTCGGACCGAACTCTCCTATTCCATCAACATTCTCGTACCAAACCACGTCGCCGGTGAATAACAATCCCGCCAAAACATCGGTATCACCATCATTGTCAATGTCTGATGCAAATATGGGAATGCTTCCAAAATTATTTGTGTCAATGATTGGCATTCGGACGAACTCGCCGAATCCGTTTGTGTTTCTATACCAAGTGACGATATGAATGCCGGAGGTAAGCGTAAACCGTGATGAAACAAGCAGGTCGTTGTGGCCGTCGCTGTTTAGATCGGCCGACGAAATTTGGCCCCCGCCAGGCGAGGGTGCCAATATTTCGCGAGCGGACCCGAAACTCCCTACACCATCGAGATTCTCAAACCATGCCAACTTGGGGGTGCCATAAGCCCCTGCGATAACATCAGCGTCTCCATCTCCGTCAACATCCATGGCAATTGTGGCGTACGGTTCGTCTATGAAACCGACAAGGCTTGGCTCGGCGAGGTTCAGCTGGTGATCACACTCATCGGGTACACCGTTGCCATTGCAATCGAAGCTTGTGCCAACGGCAATATCGGTGGCGTCTTCGATCCCGTTGCTGTTGCAATCTTCGGCAAGTACGGAGCTGACAACTGTGATTTGAAGAAGGCACCAAGCGATTCCAGCAATTGGCATTGTGAATGGCCTGCGGACATTTGAGGGGAGTCGTGTATACGAGTGCGTTTTCATTTACTCAATATTCCATGGGCTTAATCGTGAGTTGCCTGCATCGCCGCATAGCGTCAATGAGTCAAACCAACTTCAGGTGGGGCGGTGATCACCCCGGAAGTTCGACAGAGGCCATGATAGCAGAACGGGAACCTTCGCCCAAACGCCAATTGCGTCAATGCGGTGATTCCCATAACTCAATAGATTCGGGATATGTACTATCCAAAAGGGGGACAGTGGGGCTGTTGAAAAACCCTTGCATGCACGTTGTTCATTAATTTGAATGGTACCAGCAAGGAGGCGTGGCATGCTGGGTTCTCAATCGCGTTGGCAGGAAGATCTCTTTGTCGCTGGTCCGTTACGCGACTTGATTCCCG
>BQJS01000256.1 GCA_021604825.1 Phycisphaerae bacterium
CGAGCCGCATCCTTCCACGTCTGATCGCCTGTCTTAAGCCAGATCCCCTCCAGCACCACCATCACCAACCCGAGCCCAATGGTGAGCGGCGGAAACAAATAGTGGAACATGATCGTTCCAGCAAACTGCAAACGGGATAGAGTCAGGACATCCATGAAAGGAACTTGCACGAAACCCGCGCCACGCGGCAGATCACTCTCAACGTCGAACCGCAGGGATTAAAGTAACGTCGCTCAGTTTTTCCAACCCGGTCCGCGAACAAATTGTCCGGGCGTCGCGGCGGTGTGTTTGCCGTCCTTAACCACATGGCCCCCGTTGACAAAAACGTGCTTCATCCCGGTGGCGTATTGGTGTGGCTTGCTGAATGTGGCATTGTCGCCAAATGTCTCGGGATCAAACACGACGACGTCGGCATGAAATCCCTCGGCGAGGCGGCCCCGATTCTTGAGGCTCAGATTTTCAGCCGGCAGCGAAGTCAATCGCCGCACAGCATCTTCAACACGGACCAACCCTTCGTCACGGGCGTACTTGCCGATGAAACGGGCGAATGAGCCGTACGCCCGCGGGTGCGGGTTGCGTTTGAGGAACACGCCTTCGGTAGCGTATGAGCCTGCATCAGAACAAATGCTGATGTATGGCTGCTGAATCTTGGTGCGGATGTTGTCTTCCGACATTGTGAAGAAGATCGCTCCGACATCGCTGTGGTCTTCGATCACGAGATCCATCGCCGTGTCTTCCGGCGGCGTACCCCGCAGCTTTGAAACTTCGGCGAGCGTCTTGCCGGTGTACTTCTTCAGATCGTCATTGCGGAATCCGACCAACAAGATGTTGTCTGGCGAACCGGCGGACAGGTACCCGTTGTCCCACTCGGTGGTGGGCGTATTCATTTCCTTCTTAACTTTCGCGCGGATCGCTGGGTCTTTGAGACGATTCTCCCAAGCCTCGCGCCCGCCCTCTTGCACCCATGGTGGCATCACTGCATCAAGGCCCGTCGAACTGGCGCGATAGGTGTACATGTCGGCTGTGATCTTTAGCCCTTGCGCCCGAGCCTCTTCGATTCGCTTCAACAACGCTTCGAGTTTGTGCCAGTTCGCTCGTCCGGACGCCTTGATGTGATACACCTCAGCCGGAATGTTCGCGCTCTTGGCGATGTGCAGGAATTCGTCAAACGCTTCGAGGAGGCTGTCAGCTTCGTTGCGCATGTGCGAGGTATAAATGCCACCGTGCTTCGCAGCCACCTTGGCCAGAGCAATGATCTCATCGGACTTCGCATAGAACGCCGGAGCGTAGATCAACGCCGTGGACAATCCCACCGCGCCTTCTTTCATCGCCTGATCAACGAGCGCTTTCATCCGCTCCAATTCTTCTGCGGTTGGTTCGCGATCGTCATAACCTATCTCGTGAATCCTCGCGGTCGTCGCGCCCATGAACGATGCAACATTCACCGAGACGCCGCGTTCTTCCAGATGCGACAGGTACTCGCCCAATGTGGTCCAGTCGACGTCGAACTTGATGTCACCTTGTTCGGCAACCATATCTGCTTTCATGGCATCGTTGAGCGGCCCCATCGAGCGCCCTTCGCCCATCACTTCAAGCGTCACGCCTTGCAGCACGTCGCTCATCGCCCGGCCATCTTCAAAGAGTGACTCGCCAGCCCAACTGAGCATGTTGATAAATCCAGGCGCGACCACCATGCCCGTCGCGTCGATGTCAACTTTGCCCTCGCCAGGTACCTCCGCCCCGACAGACACAATCCGCTCCCCGCGAATCGCCACGTCACCGACGTAACCGTCTTCGCCAGAACCGTCCATGATCGTCGCGTTGCGAATCACGACATCGAAGTCCTTCGACGGCGCGCAGCCGACCACTCCAGCAAACAACAAACCCACCACCGTTAACGTTGCGCGTTTCAAGGAACAGTCCTCCTGGAGATCATCTTGAAGAAATCAATGACGCGGCGAACAATTGGAGCCACGCTCGACGTTTCAGCGTAACACATCCTAGGTAGCGCTCAATCCCAATCCATTTTTAGCGGCGAACGGACAGCCAAAAGGATTATGCAGCCCTTGCAATCATCGCCCTATCCTTGGATCATGCGACGCTCGATACCCGTGCCCCGAGTTGGTCACGGTCGCTATAAAACAGTTTGGGTAATCATTGGGTAATCAACCGATGGAAGCATTTAAATACACCAACGGTCGGCTGAGTTGCGACGGGCATGGCGTCGCTGACATCGCCGATCAGTTCGGTACGCCGACATATGTCTATTCCGCGCGGGCGTTTCGCGAACATTACGCGGCCCTGAGTGATGCTTTTGCCGCTTTGAATCCGCGACTCTGCTATTCGATCAAGAGTTGCCACAACGTCCATATTCTGCGAACGCTTTTGGGATGCGGCTCATCGTTTGACGCGGTGAGCATCGGCGAAGTTCGGCGGGCGTTGGAAGCGGGCGCGAACGCTTCCGACATCGTATTTGCAGGCGTCGGAAAAACGCCTGCAGAAATCGAATCGGCGGTTGAGTTGGGCGTCGGCACGTTCAACGCCGAATCGGCGATGGAACTGGACGTCATCGCATCGGTGGCCAATCGTTCCGGCAAGAAAGTGCGGGCAGCTCTTCGCATCAATCCGGACGTTGACGCCAAGACACATCCTCACACGACCACCGGCAAGGACGAAAACAAATTCGGCATCGAGATCGGCAGTTCGCGGTCGCTCTTTCAGAAGCATAAGGACGACCCGTTTCTATCACTCGTCGGAATTCACCTGCACATTGGATCGCCCGTCAACACGGTTGAGCCTTACGTCGAGATGGTGACCAAAGCCCTTGAACTCGTCGTCCAACTCAAGTCCGACGGCGTCGAGATTGACTCGATCAATATTGGCGGCGGGTACGGCGCCGAGTACGGCCACCAGTCGTCTGCAACGCCCAGTGAATACGCCGATGCCATCGTCCCCTTGTTGAAGGACAGCGGCTTGAAGGTTTCGCTCGAACCCGGACGATCCATCTCAGCCAATGCCGCGATTCTGATCACACGCGTGGTCTACCTTAAGCAATCGCGGACCAAGCAATTCGTCATCGTTGACGGCTCGATGACCGACCTCGTCCGCCCCGCACTTTATGACGCATACCATTTCATTTGGCCCGTGGCACCAGCCGACGGATGCGGCCCGACCGATCGCTCGCCGAGTTTTCGCATCGAGGAGGCCATGCCGGTGGACATCGTGGGACCGGTCTGCGAAAGCAGCGACTACTTGGGTCGCAATCGGTTCATCCCGCCGGTTAAGCAGGGCGATTTGCTGGCAGTTTTTTCAGCCGGTGCGTACGGCGCCGTGATGAGCAGCCAATACAACTCGCGAAATCGGGCGGCGGAAGTGCTGGTCGAAGAAGACGGCCCACGCCTTATCCGCCGTCGCGAAACATTCGACGACCTCATGGCCTGCGAACGCGACGTATAGACCCAACGATCGCCCGTTTTGATTCTGCGACCCTTGCGGTTATTCTTAGCAATTCCGACGCACGTCGTGGCGGCGCTGACTTGGGAGACCGATCGTGGAACAAGAATCAAAACCCACTGAACTCACTCCGACCGATTCCAAACGTGCGTGGATCAACTTCGGTGTGTCCGCGCTGTTGATCGCGTGCATCGTTGGCGCCTGCAGTCATGTTTCCGATCCGATCAGCACGACCGATCAATCCAAGTCTGAAGATGCGGCTGATGTTATGCTCTCGGTCGATACGCTTCTGCCCGCTCCCGAAGACTTCGCCCAGACGCGAATCGATTCGGAAGCGTTTCCAATCCCGCCGCACGCCAAATACCTTGCCGGTGTACGCATCTGCCTCGATCCCGGTCATGGCGGCGATGCCCACAAGGAAGGGTACAAACGCGGGCCCACCGGCGTGCGTGAAGCCGAAATGAATCTGCGTGTCGCAAAGTACTTGCGCGATTTGCTCGAACACGTCGGGGCCGAGGTCAAACTGACCCGAGAGGAAGACGTCGATCTAAGCCTTGCCGACCGGGCCAAGGTGGCTGACGACTGGGGCGCGGACATTTTCATTAGTTGCCATCACAACGCCACCAACAACACCGAAGCCAACCGAACGACGGTGTGGTATCACGGTACGGTGGACGAGCGTCCCGACAACCTCGACCTCGCTCGCCACTTGTGTGAAGGGCTTTTCGACGAATTGCAACTGCAGCAGTTGACGGGCATCCCACTCAAGACCGATCAATTGATGTATGAGACGGGCTTCGGCGTACTTCGTGCAGCCAACAAAACGTCGGCTCTTTGCGAGACTTCGTTCTATACAAACCCCGAGGAAGAGCAACGGTTGCGCGATCCCGAGTACAACCTTCGCGAAGCGTATGGCATGTTCAGAGGGCTTGCGCGATATGCGGCTGGCGGACTGCCAACCGCTAGCATCAAACCTGAGAGTGAGGATGCTTCAGGTGTTGCAGATTCGCACGCGGTTGTATTTCAATTGGATGATGGCCTCCGACCGCGGAAGGCGTGGGGAAGCGATCGATCGATGATCCTTCAAGACTCAATCGCCGTCCGAATCAACGGCGAACGCGTGCCCCACGAATTCACACCGGATACGTACGAGTTGAAAGTCGTCGTGCCGGATCATGTCGAAAGTGGCACGCACAACGTATCGGTGCAGTTTCAGAATATGTTCAAACACGCGAACATGACGCCCAATTTGGTCGTGGCGATCGACTAACGCCAGACTCAACCGAGCGCACCGACCACCGCATCCCTACTGACCCAAACGCCACTGCATCTGAGCGAAGTCTTCAGAGTCGACATCGTCGTCTTCGTCAACGTCAAATGCAACGCATGACGGATCAACCGGGCCAGCATCAGGGCCGGTCATGCAATCACCAAACTCCTGAAAGTCGGTCAAGTCGGCAACGTTGTCGCCATCGTAATCGCCCGGAACGCAGAGTTGTTCGATATAATCGATGTACAGCGTATGCGGGCCAGCATCTCCCACCGACGCTATGGCAACGTGCTCAAGCGTTCCAAGCCCCGTCGCACTGCTCAGCACACCGTCTCCAGTCATCGCCGACACTGGATGCAGTTGCGGCTCAAAGGTAAGCGTCTGCCATTCGCCGGGTGATGCATTGACCAAAACACCTTGCGGCGAGCCCGAAACGGTGCTGCCCGCTCCCACCCATTCAATGGTTCCCAAAGTCCCACCGTCCGAACCAATGGGGCCACTTGCCGAAGTCTCACGCAAACCGATACAAACCCGCACTGACCCACTATCCAAACGGACTCGCAGTCTGACCGGTCGACTGAAGTCCACCGTCGGATTGGGCAAGGTGGCGACGTTTGACGTGGTCAATCGCAA
>BQJS01000257.1 GCA_021604825.1 Phycisphaerae bacterium
CTGAGAGCATCAAGTTGTTCCTCAACGCCGATCACTCGGAAGGCGTGTCGCATTCCGTTGCCGATGGGGCGGCAGTCGTTTTCTCGCGCCGCTGTCCTGAAAAGGAAACTCCCAACGAAGATGCCGCCGCATTGTTCGCCGGTGAATTGGGCAGTGGTGTGCTCGCGGTTGCCGATGGATTCGGAGGCCAACCCGCAGGCGAGCAAGCCGCCAGAATCGCTCTCGAGTCGCTGACGGATTCTGTCAAGGAATCGCTGAACAATGAGGGAACACTTCGCACAGGAATCCTCGACGGTTTTGAACGTGCAAACGAGGCCATCAACGCCATGGCAATCGGTGCCGCGACGACGATGGTGGCGGTTGAGATCGACGAAGGGCGGGTGCGATCGTACCACGTTGGCGATTCGATGGCTCTGGTCGTCGGGCAGCGCGGTAAGATGAAACTACAAACCGTTTCGCACTCACCGGTTGGGTACGCCGTTGAGTCCGGCATGCTCCACGAAGACGACGCCCTTCACCATGAGGACCTGCACATCGTATCGAACATGCTGGGGTCACCCGAGATGCGCATTGAGATTGGTACGCACGTTCAATTGCGACCATGGGACACCGTCCTGATAGCAAGCGACGGCGTGTTCGACAATATTCCAGTACAGGAAGTCACTGAACTCATTCGCACGGGCCCGCTCACAAAGGTGGCGAAGTTGCTCGCGGCTGAATGCGATCAAAGAATGCAGAGTCCCAGCGAAGGACAAGCCAGCAAGCCTGACGACCTGACGTTCATACTTTTTCGTATGCACCATTGATCGCCGTTAAAGCGCATCCGTTTAGACACTTTTGTCCTTACCCACAAAGATGCGATACAATGCTGGCAACACTATCAGCGTAAGCATCGTGCTGGTGATCAACCCACCGATCACAACAGTTGCCAGCGGCCGTTGAACTTCTGCGCCGGTTCCCGTTGACATCGCCATCGGAACAAAGCCCAGCGAAGCGACCAGAGCTGTTGTTAGTACGGGGCGGAATCTCGTCAACGATCCTTGAATGATCGCTTCATTGATTGCAAGACCTTCGCCTCGCAACTGGTTGATGAATGTCACCATCACCAATCCGTTTAGCACGGCGACTCCGGATAGGGCGATGAATCCGACGGCTGCTGATATCGAAAACGGCATGTCCCTAAGCCAGAGCGCGGCAATCCCACCAGATAGTCCAAGGGGCACGGCGCTAAACACGAGCAGCGAATACCGAATGCTCTTAAACGTGCTGAACAGGAGCACAAAAATCAGCAGAAAGCAGACGGGCACGACGACTGACAATCGGCGGCGCGCGGCGATTAAATTTTCAAACTGACCACTCCAGTCCAGCCATTGGCCTTGCGGCAAAGCAATGTCCGCAACTTTCTCCTGAGCTTCCGCGACGAACGAACCCAGATCGCGGCCGCGCACGTTGCACTGCACGTATACGCGGCGCTTGCCGTTTTCGCGACTGATCTGATTGGTGCCTTCGGCGACATTGATTTCCGCAATGTCGCTTAGAGGAATGAACCTGGCGGTGGTCGGCTTAGGCATGATGCCAGCTGATTCCGTCGTTGTTTCGAGTTGGACGTCGCGGGATTCTTCGTTTTTTGAAGGAAGAGGAATCCAAAGGTTTGAGATCGAGTCGGGCCTTTCCCGAAGTGCGTCTGACAGGCGAACGACGATATCAAAGCGGCGGTCACCTTCAAAGACCACGCCCGCCTCTTGTCCACCGATTGCCACCGCGACCACTTCCTGCACGTCAGCGACATTGAGTCCGTATCGAGCGATTGCGGTTCGGTCGATATCCACGGTGAGTACGGGCATTCCCGTGGTTTGCTCGACCCGAGTGTCAGCCGCCCCGGAAACTGTCTGAAGCACCGCGAGGATTTGGTCGGCGGTCTTGCGCATCGCACCAAAGTCCTGACCAAACACCTTGATGGCGATGTCGCCACGCACGCCGGCGATCAGTTCGTTGAAGCGCATTTCGATCGGTTGCGAAAACTCATAGTTATTGCCCGGCAGCGTCCTGACGGTCAGCTCGATCAGCTTCAGGAGCTTGCCTTTGTGGTTCGCAGTGTCGATGTCGTGATGTCCGTGACCACCTTCTTCGTGCTCGTCTTCGTGCCCACCGAAGACCTTCTCGTTTTCAACGGTTTGCGCCTCGATCAGGTCGTGCAATTCTTTTTCGCTGCGCCATTGGTCTTGCGGCTTGAAGATGACGAAAGTGTCCGCAACGTTTTGAGGCATCGGATCTGTCCCGATTTCGGCCGTTCCAATCTTTGAAAACACGAATTCAACTTCGGGAAATCGTTTGATGGCTTGCTCAACATCAAACTGCATGTTCTGCGATTGTGTGAGCGACGTGCTTGGGATGCGTAGCGCGTGCATCGCCAAATCTTTTTCGTCCAACCGCGGAATGAATTCCTGTCCGAGCGTATTGAAAAGGGCCAACGACGCGACGAAGACCGCCACCGTCGCCACGGCGAGCAGCCAGCGAGTGCTCAATGCCCATCGAATCACCGGCGCGTAAATCACTTTCGCCCACCGAATCACCGCGACCTCACGTTCTTTAATCCGCCCACGAACGACGATGGCGACCATGGCTGGTACAAAAGTCAATGACAATATAAACGCGCCGGCCAGCGCGAAGATGACCGTCAGCGCCATCGGGTGAAACATTTTCCCTTCGATTCCCGTCAGCGTGAGAATGGGAATGTAGACAACGGTGATGATCGCTTCGCCGTATGCCGTTGCCGTGCGGACCTGCTTGCTGGCATCGAAGACCACATCCAGACGTTCACGCAACGTCAGCAAACCGCCCTTGGTTTTCTGGGCCTCGCCCAACCGACGGATGCAGTTTTCGACAATGATGACAGCCCCATCGACAATGAGCCCAAAGTCAATCGCACCCAACGACATCAGGTTTCCACTGACTTCGTATCGCACCATGCCGATGGTTGCGATGAGCATCGATAGGGGGATTGCCAAGGCGCAAATCAACGCGGCGCGAAAGTTACCGAGTAAGAGAAACAATACGGCGATCACCAGGATCGCGCCTTCGATCAGATTGCTTTGGACGGTGCGAATCGTTGCGTCCACAAGCTTCGTGCGATCCAAGACCGTTTTCGCACGGATACCTGGCGGCAGGGTCCTGCGAATTTGTTCGAGCTTGGCATCGACGGCAGCTGCCACCGTCCGACTGTTTTCGCCGATCCGCATAATTGCGGTTCCGACGACAATCTCTCGCCCGTTTTCGCTGGCCGACCCGGTCCGAAGCTCGCGCCCAATTCGTACGCCGTCCGGCACGGCGATGTCGTGGACATGAATCGGAATGCCATGCCGTGAACCGACGACGATATCCGCGATCTCAGGCAACGTGCTGACCCGCCCCGTCGTGCGAATGATGTACATCTCGCCCTTGTGTTCAATGTACCCGGCGCCGGTATTGATATTGTTCTTTTCAAGCGCTTCGATGATCTCATGAAACGTCAGCCCGTAACTCATCAGCTTCATGGGATCGGGTTGGACGTGGTATTGTTTGACGTACCCACCAATCGCATCAACGCCGGCAAGTCCTTCTTCCGTTTGAAGCTGCGGGCGAATGAGCCAATCCTGAATTTCGCGAAGGTATGCAACCTGTTCAAACTCGCTCTGAAGCCTGTGGCCTTCCGGAGTCAGATACGCCCCGTCGCTTTGCCACCCGAATTCGCCATCGTGAATTTTCGCACCAACACCGCCAGGATGCTCAAACTCGACAGTGTACATGTAGATCTCACCGAGTCCGGTCGAGATCGGTCCCATCTTGGGTTCAGCGCCGTTGGGTAGGTTCTTTTTGGCGCTGGCCAACCGTTCAAAAATCTGCTGGCGGGCGAAGTAAATATCGACGTCGTCATCGAAAATCGCGGTGACTTGCGAAAACCCATTGCGCGAAAGTGACCGGGTGGACTGCAAACCCGGAATGCCCGCGAGCGACACTTCGACGGGAAAGGTGATGCGTTTCTCAATCTCCAGCGGCGAGAGCGCCGCGTACTCAACGTTGACTTGCACTTGGTTGTTGGTGATATCGGGCACGGCATCGATCGGCAATTCGGTCAATGCGTTGATACCGATCGCCGCGACGATGATCGTAAAGAGCACGACCAACCAGCGATTGTGAATTGAAAATTTTAGGATCGTCTCTAACACGTTCTAGTTCTCTGGCCTCAATACCCTTGGTTTTAGTGTTGGTGCTCAGCGGTGCTCTTACCGAGATCGGCTTTGAGCAGAAAGCTCCCTGTCGCAACGAACGGTTCGTCTTCATGCAAGCCGGCCAGCACCGGTACGAATCCTCCCACTGTTTTGCCCACCGTGACTCGCCGCGGCATGAACGCATTGACCGAGTCTGCCGCAGGAACGAACACGACAGGATTGCCATCGATCATCTGGATCGCCGTTTCCGGGACTGCGACAACTTCGCTGGCTTGCGAACCGTCGCGCTTGGACGCCTCAATCCGAACCTGCACAAACATGCCAGGTTTCAGCGAGCGATCTTCGCACTCGACAACCACCCGGACCGAGACCGATCTCGTGTGTGGGTCAATCATTGGCGAGATATATGAAACCTTTCCCTCATGCTCGTGCGCGTCGAGTCCGCCGGCATTGATCCAGGCCTTGGCACCCAGCGAAGCAGAAGGAAGATGCACGCCAGTGACGTCGGCAAGTACCCAAAGCGATTCAATGTTTGCGATCACCATCAGTTTTTCGCGCTGCGGACTGACCAACTCGCCAAGCGTGACTTCCCGCTCGACGATCTCACCGGCAATCGGGGCGGTGATTGCAATACGCGGTGTGACTTCGCCAGACTCACGCAGCGCATCGACCGCATCTTGCGTCATGCCATAGACGTGCAAGGTGTTTTCAGCCGCGACGGCTGTCGCTTCGGCGGAGAGGATCTGGGCTTGGGCGACTTTGTATTCGACTTCGCGCTTTTGCACTTCATCAAGTGCGATGCCGCGATTCTGCTCGTACAGTCGTGTCGCTCGATTTAGCCCGTTTTGGGCGAGATCAACGGTGGCTTTTGCTGCATCGGCCAAGATGATTTTCTGGAGGAATTCGCTTTGGGCTTGGCCCAGTTGGGGGCTTTCGATCACGCACAGAACATCACCCGCATTGACCTTGTCGCCCAGGCGGACAGCCAACTCGACGATGCGCCCGGACAGAGTCGAGCCGACGTGGGCGACGGCTTCGGCATTGAACGCGACCCGCGCGGGTGCAACGAACGATGGGCGAAGTTCACGCAACGCGGCGCTTTCGATCGTGATGCCATATTGCTC
>BQJS01000258.1 GCA_021604825.1 Phycisphaerae bacterium
GTCATCGCCGGCCAATGCGTGTCGGACAAGGCGCGACTGGGCGTGCTGATCAATCGGGCCACCGGCGAGAAAGTGCTATCGGAAAACTGATCCGAGTTTCTCGTTGGGTGCCAAGCCAACGCGCTACCATCCTTAGCCCGCGATTTTCGACAGGTTTTTGCCGCGACGCCGCCGCATGAGGTGCACTAAAGAAAGCATGAGTACGAACACGGCGCCGTTGCCAAGGCCCGCAGGACTGAGCATTGCGAGAGCGTTTGACTCCGCAACGTACCCTGTCGCGACGGGGCTTGGCACACTATCCCCACATGCGTTCTCCGCGACGACGTAATAGTAGTACGTGATAGGGCCAGTGCCTTCAATACAACCACCCATGCCCGTCGTAGCCGTAGAATCAACAAACTGCAGTTGCGTGATCACACCGCTGATATCTTCCGCGTCGGACAAGTTTGCTTCGCGCGCTCGGAATACGCGGTAACCGGTCGCGCTGCGACGGCCCTCCCACGCGAGATGCACGGCGCCGACTGCCGCGCCTTTGGTGGCCGTGAGACGGAACGGACTGGGCGGCGCCGTTGAGCACAACGCGACGTCAAGGGTATCCCACATTCCGATGGGCGTAATTCCAAGGCTTCCAAGATGGAGCGGAATCGATCCAAGCGGGAGCGAGACGTCGCCAAATCCGGGGATCGTGACACTAAGCGTTGGCGTGAGCGTCAACGTTCCTGTGAGCGAAGCCTCTCCGTTCCAATCCAATTGGAACGTGTTGGGCCCCTCGAACGCGGGAACAAACGCCGCATCGTTGTCGGAGATTATCTCAGACTTCAACGTGCCTCGCGCACCGTCAGCATCGTCAAAGACGGTATGGTTCGCGACGAGCATTGAGTCGCCACTAACACAATAGTCCAAGCTGGGATCGATTCCGATTCCGCCGGTAAAGCCCAATTCGAGATCGCAAAGCGTGATGCTGGGATTGACGCCAACGAGAAGCGGATCGATCGCATCGCCGGTACACACCGGACGCTCTGCGCTGTTGAGCAACAAGAACGGCGTAAAAAACGCTTCGCCCGACGCCGCGGTAACCGAACCCTGGGCGAGTTGAATCGACGAGTTGCAGGTGCCGAGAACCGGTACGGTAACCGATGCGCAAATTTCCGCGTCGTACGCAAAGGAATAGTCGATCGAACTCGAACCTGTCGTACCGTTGAAGGTCACGCGCGCTTCACCCTCACGTCCCTCGACGGGAAACTCGACGTTGGCTTCCCCGTACATCGCGAGTGCCGTATTCGTATTCAGTGCAACGCCCAAACCAATATTGAAACAAATTTCGAGGCCGATAAAGTCAAAGCACACCCCGTTCGAGGCCGTGCACGATGTGCTGCCAAGGTTGATGGGATCGATAAGGTCGTCCGATGAAACGAATTCGACGGGTGCGGTTTCAATACCGTCTTTCGGAATCGTCTCTTTCGTCGCGGGTGTTTGCGCCAACTTTCGCGGAGCAATGGATTGGATCGCCGAAGACAACGGTACGCGCACACGCTCCTCGACTGCGATGGGGAAATCAACCAGCGCCCAGCGCATCGTTGGTGCGTCATTCGTGGAAAATTCCACAACGACGCGCGCGATCGCGCCGAAGGCGTCATAGTCATACCGGACGTCTAACGACGGAATCCCTCCGTATCCAATGCGCGCGCCGATAATCCTGCCGCCAGCGGCGTCCACGAGAAGCGTGTACGTTGGCGCCGCGTTGTTGCCCTCAATCGTGTAGGTAAGGATTCCGTCCGCGGTTGTGGCCAAAACGTTCCGCGTGAAACCGGCCAAAATGGCGCCGGGTTCCGCGCGATACGCCCCCGCAATCGTCGCGACATTCTCAGGAACGATAAATCCATCGGGCGAAACGATCGCCTTGGTTGCCGTGAGCTGCTGGCCGTTCATCACTTGACCGGCAATTTCGTAGACACCAAGCACGTAGGGATGCGACCTCGCATCATTGAGCGTCATCAACTCATCGGCAACCGCCGCATCGACGAGCACCCGCTCGAATGCCGCATCCGGTGAATACAGCGGTACTGTTGTCGCCTTTACGAATTCAAATACGTCATCGGCCGATTGGCCTAGCGCAGGCTGCACACCCACAACCAAGGCCCCAACAATTGCCAGGATTCCCACACAAAAATGACGCATCACAAGCGCTCCTTCGCTGATTGATCCGTATCATACGATCGCGAATATGGCCGATTTACGCAGTCCGTTGCCCTAAATCGCACTCACAGACCTGTCCCATCACCAATTGAAACACGTCGAAACTAGGCGCACAAACTTACGCCTTCGCTATCGGAAAGGAAAGAGTAACGCCATTCCAGCCGGATTACTACCTGAAAATTACGGCGGGAACTGTTGCAGGATATTGCCGGCGCTGTGCTTCAGCACTGCCGATTCCATATCAACCGGCGGCACGGTCCGCAGGACGAATCATCGCATTGGACAGGAAAAAGGTGACGGCTTCCATGATCGCCTATCGGATCTCGATGGTATTGCTCAAACGGATAAACTCGCCCCGCTCAATATCGATCGTTAAGTTTAGATTCTCACCGTCTTCGAGGAGATCTACAATGCCCTCCAGCTGATCCAACAACGCTTCCATATTGCGAACAGGGACGCCGTTTATCGAACGGATCCAATCCCCCATGGCCAGTCCGAGCCGTAGTGAATACTCGTTTAGCGGCGGAGTGTCGGCAAGAGTATACGGAAACCCGAATAGCGATTGAGGGGAATCGATTTCCTCGCCAGAATCGTCCACGAATTCCTGACTGAGTTGGCCAGCCACATCCAGACTGCCTCCCCGGGCATTCACGAGAGCACCGATAATCGTAATTGCGTCCGAGCGTTCGAGCGTTAACGCGCGCTCTTCTTGCCGGAGAGGTAATGCGAAAATGCGCACATCAAATTGTTTGTTTCCTCTGGACAGTGTTAACCGCAATTCATTGCCTCCAGAATCCGTCCATGCCTCCACGGCGGCCATGGCTGTCGTTCGATCTTGAACCGGAGAACCGCCAATCGCTGTTATACGATCGCCTTCCAAAAAGCACAGTCGCGCAAGCGCATTCTTTCGCGCTCCCGTGAGGCGCAAAGCTCCCGCATTGCCTTGGTTCAGTGGGCCATCCACCTCACCATCCAGCACGCGTAGAAACCGGCCCACGCGTTCTCGTAAGGTCTCCGTGTTTGTCGCGATCACCATGGGTATGCCGCTACGGTCTTGCTCGGTCGATTGCGATGGACCCAGTGCTCTCTGCGCTATCCGGTATTGTTCGTGGCGGTCCCGCCAATCGTTTTCACGCTCGCCCATATCAGTCCACGGTGCAGCTTCGATTTTCCATATACTCGATTGTTCCGAACCCGCAACGATGAGCGTTTGAGCGTCGTTCATCGGCGCGATCAGCGTCGGCGAGAGCGGTTCGAACGCAAGCCTGTCGACCAAAGGCTCGCCTGTTGCGACGCGCCATACATTCGTTCCTCTATCATTCGCTTGTGTAAACAGTAGGTCACCGTCCGCGCTAAACCGCACAAAACCGCTGGCGCGCCCAAGTTCGATTGTCCGTATCAACTGATGTGTCCGTGCATCCCAAATGCGGAGACGCTGATCTTCGGAAGACGTGACAAAAGACGATCCGTTAGACGCCCAATCCGCATCCAGCACCGTTCCGTCGTGACCTTCGTACACATGAATTACTGCACCCGTCGCCGCATCCCAAAGACGGGCGGTTCCATCTTTGGATGTCGTCAAAATTTGGTCGGAGTTTGGACGAAAGCGGCCCTGCGTCACCGTCGCCGTATGTCCAACAAAGCTCCGCACGGGCGCCCCTGATATACCGTCCCACAATCGCGCGGTACGATCCCAAGACGTGGACAGAATGAACTGGCTGCTAGGACTAAACGTTAAGCTCTTAACCGGCCCGTCATGTCCCTCGAGGGGTCGAATGACCTCAAGGTTTTCCGCGTCGATGAAGAGAGGGACGAATTGATCGGTTGCGGCGACCACGTATCGCCCCGTGTGAGAGACGGCCACAGCACTACGCGCTCGGTAGTCAAACGACGTAAGAGCAGCTTCAGTGGCCCCGTTGTCGCTCCGTAGCAGTGAAACAACATTATCCCGCCCCACAACCGCGATATGGCTATTGTCTTCCGACAGATCAAAATTCTGTACTCCGTCGTCGAGCGTAGCAATGGGAGCCTGTCCGATTCCCTGGCCCACGCCCCATGCCATCACTTGAGACTCGCGCGCGCCTGTCATCAATTTGGTGTCATTCGCGAAAAACGCGAGTGAGTACGCTAGCCGATTCTGGCTTCGAAAAGAGTTGATCTCCTCGTTCCCATCAAGATCCCATATCTTGATGAGGCCATCGCTATTCACGGCGGCAAGCAATGTGCCATCGCTGCTGAACGCTAGTCGATGCGACCTGCCCGGATGTAAAAACACACGACGTTCTACGCCACTGTCCGTGTCCCAACACCGGATGGTCCCGTCCTCAGATGTAGAGTAAATCTCCTCGCCCGATGGCGAGAACGCCAGTCTACCGACCTGAGCCCGATGACCGGTGAGCTCGCACTGTTGCGCCCCAGTCTCAATGTTCCAAACATGGACCGTCACACCTGACGTTACGCCAATCAACGAACCGGAAGCATCCACCACAACATTGCCGCCTTCAAAAGCCAAGCGTTCTTCGCCGCTCTTCGCGTCCCAAAGGCGCACGAAACCGTCGTTGCCGTATGAGTAGGCAAGTGCGCTGTCCGGAACGAAACCGGCACGCCACACGCGGCAATCCGGCTGACCGTTGCAATGTCCTCGGAAGGCGCTAATCGCGTCGCCGGTCGTTGCGTCCCATACGCGAGCGCTCATCCCGCCCGCCGACACGATTCGTTGACCGCTTGCATCGTACGTCGTGGAGTTCAACGTGCCAAGGTGGCCACGCAGGGTCAGCAACAACGCACCATTTGAAGTGTCCCAAACCCGCACACGCCGATCGAGGCACGCCCCCACGAGGTGCCGCCCATCCGGACTGAATTCGACTTCATTCGTCAGCCGACGGGTAAGTGGATCGAATTCGAGGATCATTGATCCGTCGTTAGAATCGAAAATCGTGATCGGATGCGATATCGAAATTGCTGCAATCCGTTGACCATCAGGACTCATGGCGCCCGCAACGAAATTGGGAATGGTATACAAATCTTGGTCGAGGCGATTCATCAAGAACCCCCACGCCCAGTCCCGGCGATCAAGTTGCGTACCCCAAAGGGTGTCGCGTGCTAGTGCAAAATTTCGATTATCCATG
>BQJS01000259.1 GCA_021604825.1 Phycisphaerae bacterium
ATTTGCCCGTCTTCGTTCGCGTCGAGATCGCCAAACCGCGTCTCGGCTTTTAGGACAAATTCCGCCAGCGAGACCAGACCATCGCTATCCGAGTCGAGACTGGCGAAGTGCGTCTCCGCGGGTGCGATGAACTCCTCGATCGACACGAGGCCGTTTGAGTCCGTATCGAGCGTTGGTTTCCGGTGGCCACTGCGTCCCATTCCCTTGCGCGGCGGATGGCGTTCACCACCTCTGCCTCTCCCATCCATGCCATTGGGCCTCGGAGGTCGAAGCTCGTCTGACGTCAACGAACCGTCACCGTCAGCGTCGAGTTCTCCGAATTGTTCTTGCGGCCGCTCGACGAATTCGGACAGCGCGACTGAGCCGTCGCTGTCTGAGTCGAGATTTGCGAAGTGATCCTGCGCCGGCGCGAGAAACTCGTCGAGCGATACAAGCCCGTTACTGTCAACATCAAGAGTTTTAGGGCCCTGACCCGGGCCGTGCGGCCCGTGACCACGCGGACCGTGCCCTCCCGGTTGGGCAACTGCCGAATTGAGTCCCATGGCGCAAGCCAGCCCAATTCCTACGATAATCGTCCGTATCATTTCAGATTCTCCTTTTTGGTTGTGTCGTATCCATTTGGGCGACGCAATGTCGTCTACAATTGTTAAACGTGACCGCATGTCGCGTTTCTACAGGTGCAATATTTTTTTGACTGCGCGACAATCGGACTGGTTTTTCGACGTTCTGCGTTGTGGCGGTGCCTCTGGTCGATGGCGTGGGTATAATCCAGCGGACGAAGGAGAACAGCATGACGAAGGCAGATAGTTGCGCTGAACGTGTCCGCTGCGGCGATTCAAGCGCGCTGGCGGAAGCATTCGATCTACATCGAGCAAGGTTGCGACGCACCGTCCACTTCCGGATGCCAGAAAAACTGCGCGGTCGGATCGACGCTGACGATGTGCTTCAAGACGCGTACCTATCAGCACAGAAGCGTCATGAGCATTTGCGCGGCGATGACGAGACGAGTTTGTTTGTTTGGTTGCGATTGATTGTCCTTCAAACGCTAACCGACGCTCACCGCATGCACTTGGGTTCAGAGAAGCGCAACGCCGACAGAGAGAAGGTGATTCGGTCTTCCCCGTATTCGCAGGCAACGACGTTTTCACTTGCTGCCAGCTTGCTCGGTCGATTCACTTCGCCAACATTGGCAGCCCGCAAATCGGAAATGTCAGAACAACTCAGGTCGGCGCTCGAGAACATGGACCCAATTGATCGCGAGGTGTTGGCGCTTAGGCACTTCGAGGAAATGTCTAACACCGAAGTGGCTGCCGAGCTCGGAATCCAGCAGAAAGCTGCGAGCATTCGCTACGTTCGCGCTTTGGGCCGATTTAAGGATCTTCTCGAAAGCGTTCCTGGGTTCACCCAGAACACTCGCCAGACTCGTTGAGTACTGCTGACAGGAATGTGAATATGATCGAGACAGATACGAATCGCGACCCCTTCGAACTCCTGGCGGCCGAGTTTACCGACCGTTGTCGCCGTGGGGAGTCTCCGTCGATCGAAGAATATGCGCGCCAACATCCCGAACTTGCCGAAAAAATCCGCGAGCTGTTCCCGTGGATTGCCAACATTGAAAAGGCCAAGAATCCGGAATCGCAACCGCCCGGCGGTGGACCAGTGCGCGGTGGCTTGGACATTGAACAGCTTGGGGATTTCCGAATTATTCGCGAGTTGGGCCGCGGCGGCATGGGAATTGTCTACGAAGCCGAGCAGGAATCGCTAGGGCGGCGCGTGGCGCTCAAAGTGCTCCCGCAGCAATTGCTGCTTAATTCTAGCCAAGTAAGACGCTTCGAGCGCGAGGCCCGCACCGCAGCCCGTCTCCATCACACGAACATCGTGCCTATCTTCGGCGTCGGCACGCATGACGGTTACCACTACTTCGCGATGCAATACATCCGTGGCGTTGGGCTGGACGTTGTGTTGCGCGAGCTGCGCTTCGTGCTCAAGGGCAACAGGACGGACGATACGCAATCGGGATCGGCGTCGGGACCGAGTCTCACCGCAATCGACGTGATGAGCATCGCCCGGTCGCTCGCGGAAAAAGCCTCACACTATGCCGAATCCCCGACATTGGCGGTCCCGTCTCTTACCGTAACATCATCACCGCGCGGTGATGGCGAATCTTTCAGTACCGTCGTGCCGCACAGTCGATCGCCAATCGGGACCAAGTCTGGTAGCGATGCTACGATCAGGGCGCCGGGCGGATCTTCCAATTGGCGGAGCGTTGCGCACAACGTATTACAGGCCGCCGAGGCGCTGGACTACGCCCACGGACAGGGCACACTGCACCGCGACGTCAAGCCGGCCAATCTGCTAATCGACGGCGACGGGACGGTTTGGGTCGCCGACTTCGGGGTGGCCAAGGCGCTCGACCAGAAGGATGTGACGCAAACGGGCGGCGTGGTGGGCACGCTACAGTACATGGCTCCCGAACAATTCTCCGGAAATGCCGATACGCGCAGCGACGTTTATAGCTTGGGCCTGACCCTTTACGAACTAGCTACGTTGCAACCGGCGTTTATGGAAGACACTACGACGGCACTCATCAAAGCCATCACACACGGGAGCCCGAAAGCGCCCCGCCAACTGTGCCCGGACATGCCCCGTGACCTGGAGACGATTATTCTCAAATGCATCGCCCGAGATCCGGAAGCACGCTATCCATCGGCGCATGCGCTGGCCACCGATCTTCGCCGGTTCATGGAGGATCGACCGATTCTGGCTCGACGCGCAACGTTGCCCGAACGCTTCTGGCGATGGTCGCGCCGCAACCCGGCGCTTGCAACCATGAGCGGTACTGCTATGGGATTGCTGTTTGCCACCGCCGTGATCGCGACCGCAGCCTACATCCATTCGAACCGGGCAAACGTGCGCGTGCGCAGTGCGTTGGCGAGCGAGCAAATACAGCGATCGAAAGCGGAGGCAACTTCCACTTTGGCCGTTGAGGCGCTCGATACGATCTTCGATATGTTCGCACCGATTCGAACCTCTGCAGCTTCTTCGTTGACTATCGACGGCGTCGAGGGAACGACGATCGATGTGCCGATACAACCCGTCCTGTCACGGGAAAGTGCGGCGGCGCTGGAACACATGCTGGATTTCTATCGTCGGCTCGCGGCACAAGATGACGCCGACCCCGTCATTCGCCTCAAGATCGCGGAGGCGAACCGCCGGGTGGGCAACATCCATTCCCGCCTCGGGCAATTCGACAATGCAGAAGCAGCGTACACACAATCCATTCGGCTATTCGAGCAGATTGAGGCCGAGAACGGAGTTTCGCCGACCACGCACATCGAACTTGCCCGAATAAACAACCAATTGGGTATCACCTTTGTCGCACAGGATCGTGCTGAAGATGGTCGTACGTTTTTTCGAGAGGCGCGAAAGAATCTAGAGGACTTGCAGTTGAGATCGCCGGAATCTCCAACTGTTCGCTTCGAGTTGGCCCGCTCTTGCTATTTGCTCGCCAAGGCACCGCGTCGGCCCATCGCGCCGTCGTCTGGGCGCGAGCATCCTAGGCGGCCACCGCCACGTGGTGAACGCGGTTCGACGGCTCGAAACCAAAGACCACCCGGACGAGGCCACGGCCCACCGATGCGCGATCGCCGTCCATTAGATAGTCCCTCGGACGGACCACGGAACCGCCGTCACGAAAGGCGTACGCGTCCTGACGAAGGCGATGATCCTTGGCGGACGGCGGTCGAAATCCTGACTGCGTTGAGTGCTGAGTATCCGGACGTTCCAGACTATCGCCACCTGCTGGCTCTCTGTTATCGCGACCTGCCCCCGCCTCTGCCGTGGTCCGAGGATGGTCAACCCTCGCGCCTCGATGCGATGACCGAGGCCATCGCGATTCTGCGACAGTTGTTGGAAGACTTCCCCGACGTTCCCAAATATCGGTTTGACCTGAGCGAGACCTATTCAATGGCGGCGGACCCTGAGCTTTGCCCAGGACCGGATCCGCACAAAATAGAGGAGCAGCGACTGCGTGACGCGTTGAAAATCTCAAAGCAGCTTGCCGCAGAGCACGCCAACATAGCTGAATACATCGTAGCGCAGGTACATATAAGGCTAAGGTTTGCAGGCTTCATGCGACGCATGGACCAACTCGAGGAAGCACGAGAGCACCTACGTGAGGCCCGAGCTCTCCAGTTCGCGCTCGCTCAGCGCTTCCCCGACACGCCCAATCATCAAGTATCCCTCGCCGCTATCGAGGGCATGCAAGCTCGTCTCATGCGCAGGAGTGGCAACATGAACGAGGAGCTATCTCATATTGAGAAAGCCGTAGACATCCTGAACCAGCTTCCGGAAGACTGGGAGCATCCCCCGTATGTACGTCACGTGCGCGCCGCAACCTACAGAGCCCTAGCTGACGCACAGAGGCTACTAGGAAATGACACCGCCGCAGCTGAGGCAACACGACAAGCAGAACGCTATCACCGCAATGGTGGGCGACACAAATAGCGAGATTCCTAAATTGGAGCCAACAATTGCGTGATCGGACGGTACGAATTCGTGTTCTTGAGCAGGGTTGCCCTCCGATTCAACTTCGGGAGTGCTAGAAAACTGATGGATAGAACGTAATCGCGCGCGCGCAGGTCCAGTCAGCGAGGGTCCAAATTGTAGACGTCGCTCCGATTTAGCTTCGGACGTGATTCGAGATTCGTTCGATGGAGAGGATTCGCGCGACGGATGAGTCGATGGCGCGGGTCGCAGGCAATTGTGCGCATAATAGCAGGTCCGCCGTTGAGTAGCGAGACTGACAGTCTGCGGCAGGATGACGGGGATGGGCAACCGGACTTCACGCAGCCGCAGGATAATAATGTCGCAGCAATCCACCGAGGAATCGCTCGCAGCGGATCGGATCCAATCCCGGCCGGCCGGGCGGCGGCATCAGTCCTTCTTCTTGTAAGATGTGCCGAATGCTCGAGCGCCCGACAGGAAGATGGAGCTTATGCAATTCTCCGACGATCCGGCGATAGCCCCAACCGAGGTTCTCCTTGGCGAATCGAACGATGATACGGAGTCGCACTGTGCTGATCCGGGGCCGCCCCACCGGTTTTGGTTTTGTGCCGGCTTCCTTCTGACGGATCCACCGTTGAAAGGTCTCGGGC
>BQJS01000260.1 GCA_021604825.1 Phycisphaerae bacterium
CATAACCCCGCGAACTTCGACTGGGTGTACACGGATGTCTTACTTGCTCGAAATCGTAGGTCGCGGACTGTTGGCTGAGTTGGCCGCAGCGTTTCGCGGTACGTTCGTCGATGATGGCGTCATCGAGACAGCCACGCTCAAGCAACTGACCAAGCTTCACCCCACCGACATCCACCATTTGAACCGGTTTGGCATCCGGTTGCTGCGCGAGAATCTCGCAGTCGAAGCGTGTGTCGCGTTCGAGCAATCACTCGATCAAAATCACGAAGACATTACCGCCCTTCTGGGTTTGGCATGCGCTTACGACGAAGTCAACCGCCTGCCCGATGCCGTCGAAACTCTGCGGGACGCCGCGTCCACCCTACCCAACGAAGCATCGATCATTTTTGCTTTGGGGTTCTGTGTCGAAAAAACGGGCGACATCGAAGAAGCGCGGGAACTCTATCTCGATGCGGCAGAACTTGCACCGGAACTGCGCAACGCCCACGAGCGCTTGGGAGCAATTTATCTGCGCCTGGGCAATCTCGACGAGGCCATCGATCACTACGAGCAGCTTTGCTTTGCCGATCCGGGCGACATTGCTCTGTCGCTAGCATTGGCCAACCTGCACATGAGCGCGGGCAACTATCCCGAGGCCATCCAGCGCTATCAGTATGCCCTGACAATCGACCCCGACAACTGGGAGGCAGCCGACGAAATCGTCCAGGCGCTCGAGCAGTCCGGACAGTTCGATGAAGCGATCACCCACCTGCAAAAGCTTATCGCAGAGCAGCCAGGTTTCGCCGACCACCACGTTCAACTCGCCGACGTCTACGCCAAGAAGGGCGACTCGGCGCGGGCGATGGTTCAATATCGCCAAGCCTGCCGGCTAAATCCCGATTACCTCGAAGCCCACGTCAAAATTGGCACGCTGCACCTGCGCGATGGCAACCATCTGGAGTCGGCCAAGGCGTTTAACAGCGCTGTTGAGTTGAATGATCGGCTCCTGACCGCGTACGTCGGACTCGGCATCGCCCAACTCAACAACGGTGAACCGGAAGAAGCCCAAGCCACATTAGAGATGGCCTCCGGCGTCGAACCCAACAGCACGATGCTCTTCGGTGAAATTGCCCGCCTGCAACTCAAGGCGTCAATCGGCAACCAGATCAAGAAGCACCTCGGTCCCGAGCAAGCCGCCCAACTCGAAAACGAATCGCAAGAAAACGAAGCCTCAATCGACCTCGTCAACCATCAGTTGCAACGATACGAAAAGGCGATCGAACAACACCCCACGTACGCCGACCTGCACTATCGACTCGGTTTGCTCCTGCGCCATCAAGGCCGCCGCGACGAAGCCATCGACGCCTTCCACCGCGCCCTGCAACTGAATCCGAATTACGTGAAGGCCTACATCAAACTGGGACTCGCCTACCGAGAAGCCGGCAAGGACGACATGGCCGTCGATACGTTCAAGCGCGCACTGAAGCTAGACGCTCGGGCCATCGAAGTGTATTACGAACTGGGACTGATCTTCGCCGACTGCCAGAATTTTTCGCTGGCCGTGGAGTACTTCGAGCAAGCCGTCCGCAGCGAACCCAACAACGTAGAGTTCCGCGCCAACCTAGCCCTAGCCCTACAAGACATGGGCCTGCTGGACCGAGCCAACGCCGCCTGGCAGTCCCTAGCCGAAATCGCCCCCGACACCCAAAAAGGCCGCGACATCCTCGTCGAAATCAGCAAGAAGAGATAAGGGCAACGCGGTTTACTTTCCCAACATGGTGCTTTCCATTTGCTTGACCAGCTCAGTTGCAATTCCTTTGGCTACGATATCGTAGCCTTTCGGATTAAGGTGAACCATATCGATGAAGAGCTTAGGGTCTGATGTACCCAAATGGGACAAATCCAAATGGACTGACTCCTGCTCCCGAGCAAGCTGATTCGCGGCTCGTTGGTAAGCATAGACTGACTTCACCCGTATGTCAGCGTTCTTATCCTGGATGATCGGCCAACTGACCGTCATACCCAGGACGCGCCTGGCCCGGCATGTCTCGATCACCCACACAAGGTTTTCCTGATACTCACCCAACGACACGCGCCGTTTGATGCGATCGCCCGCGGTATCACCCGTCGATTTGGATTCGGCCCGTGAACTCAGCAACCTGTGTGCGAGAAGAACGATCCCCAACCCCATTTTGCGATGCTGAGATTCAGCGTATTGACGGTCCGAAAGTTCAACGCCTTCACGAAAGAGTCGCTTCGTTCCGGGCCTAGCAGGTGCCGTGTCATTGAAACCCGCAATAAACACGACAGCATCGGGTGACAACCCGAAACCCGCATGCTCAAGATACTTGCGAGCCTGATAAGAAGAATAGCCCGGTACCCCGGCATTAAGCACTTCGAATTTCTGGTCCGGGTAACGCTTCTCAAGCCAATACTGTAGACGCGCGGGATAGGTTTCCTTGTCTCCTGCCCCTGATCCGAACGTGGTTGAATCGCCGATGCAAAGAACCCGATAGACACCCGCTGGCTTGTCGACGGTTACTTTACCGTTTCGCAATCCCAGGTCGTTCGTATGAACATCAAAGATACGGTCGTTGATCTTTTCAGGAATTTGAATATTGGGACGCAACCGAAATAGCAACTCACGGTCCGGGGAATAAATACGGTTTCGTTGACTCGACGTATCTTCGGGCGCGTCCTTCCAGGCAACCTCGATCGGGGCGCTCTTTGGAAAAACAATGAGAAGTGTTAGACGGGCAGCGCATTCGAGCAAAACAAAAGCGGCGACAGCCACGGCAAAGCCGTACAGAATTTTGCGTCTTGTCGACAATACCGGTCGAGTTGATTCAGCAGGCCGCAGGTCGTCGGTATCAGATTGCTCTCTCACGCTACATTCCTCTGATGACGATGGCTGATTTGATTGGTCAGACTCATCCGGTCGCTCCGGAATCCGTCCTGTCCTATCAAACGATCTTAAACGGCCCAAATCGCGGTGCCGATTATCCTGTTCAACAATGCTGAAAGCCATCGGATCGGACTTTCATTAACAGCTCGCTGCGCGCCTTGCAAACAAACAACAAGGACCCTTCGCACGACCTTTGCATTGATGTAGGTCATGCGAAGCGCCCTTCGCTGTCGCGAGCGCGCATTCGGCACTCGGTTTCAATTCATCAACCGATCGCGGACTACGGCCCGCCGAGGAACGTTGACAGCACCGCCCAGTCGGCGACGTCGATGTCTTCGTTTGGCAGGGCTAGGTTGCCGCAACTACATCCGGTTTCCTGACCTCTGCCGGTTCCGAAGCATGCCATGAACGTGGACATATCGACCAAGTCCCAGTCGCCGTCGGCATCGTAGTCGCCCGGCGTGATGCATGCGTTGGTATCGATGCCCCAGATCTCCACGTCGTCGATGTTCCAGCCGTGGTACGTCACCGAACCATCGGTCGTGCCCATCGTCCAGCGAATCTGCACGTTGGCCTCACCGTCGGCGACGGCTGATATGTCGTACGTTTGCAGCGACCAGGCGCTTTCATTGAGCGACGGTCCGCTGTGATCCCATACCGAAACCCAAGTGGAACCATTGTTGGAAATCTCGACCTCGGCATGATCGTATGTGGAAGATTCAACACCGAGCCATCGTTGGAAACGCAACTCTGCATTGGCAACGTTCGAGCAATCGATCACCGTGGTGGTCAAACGCTGCTGCGACATGTTGTTGTCGTACTCGCCGAGGAGATTAAACCCGTACACATTGAGACCGGTGAAACCGCCCGGCGGATCGCCATCGAGCGCCTGCGGTTTGCCATATGCCCACATGTCCTCGGTCGTCCAACCCGGATCCGTTTCAAATGTCCAAGAGTGAATCGCAGCCGGTCCGCCAACAAGAACGCTAACCGTCGCCGTCGCCGAATCACCACCATCGGGTGCAATGCCGCCGTCGTTGGCTTTGAAGGTGAATGAATCCGACCCAGAATAACCGGGACCGGGCGTGTACTCCACCTGACTGCCACCACCCACGAGCGTGTACGGCAGTTCACCCGACGCGATCACATGACTGTCACCGTTGTCGCGCAAGCCACCTTGCGGTAGCGACTCAATGATGCAAGTCACGGCGGCTGGCGGATCAGGCAAATCGTCATCGTTGATCTGAAGATCGATCGTTAGCGGCGTGTTCTGTTCGGTCTGCAGCGACTCGCTGGAAACAAACGGCGGACGCGGCCCACACGCCCCGACGCCCGACAGATCCGTTTCGAGGAAATCCGGATCGAGACCAGTGCCAGCCGACAAGCCGGCAATCGCGTCGGCGATGTCTATCTGTAGGTAGCTGATCGTGATGCGTCCGTCGTAGAACATTTCGATTTGGAATGTGTTGGAGTTGGTCGACGAAATCTCTGAAACGTCGTCGTACGTCACCACCGCACGGTCGGCCAACGACTTGTAGCTGATCGTCCCACCGATCGTCGGGTTGATGTCGTCCCAGACGGCCGCAATGCGCGGCTCGCCGAAATGTTCGCCAAACGTCTCGGTGTAATCGCCATCCGAAGCGTCGAATGTCAGGTTTCCGTTGGCGTTGATGTACACCGTCGGATGCGCAGCGCCGTACAGCATGACTGGCTGAGCAGGCGTGAACGAATCGTTGCCATCATCCGACAGTGACACGCTCGTTCCCCCAGCAGGATCAGTCGGCAGCGCAACGATCGTCTCGATGCACGCTTCGTAGAAATCAACGGAAGCGTTGGGCGTGAACGTAATCTTGCTGTTCTGGATATCCATGCCAGCCGAGAACTGCTCGCTGAAGTAATCCGGAACCTCTGGCGTCGTGAAGCTGTAGCACGAACCGCCATTGTTGTCGGCCACGCTATTCCCAGCTTCGTCGGTGGCTGACACAGTGAAGAAGTACGTCGTATCATCAACCAAACCGGTCAACCCAAACGCATGCGACGTCACGAGCCCGCCACTGGCAGAGTCAGTCAACGCACCGCACGACAACCCGTAGTCCACCGTACCATTGGCGAGTTCATCGGAATCAAACGAGAGCGCCGCATCGCGCGGATTCACCGCTCCGACTTGCACATTGCTAATAACCGGCGGAGTGCAATCGACCACCGCATTGTCCGTCACGACAACGTTGAAG
>BQJS01000261.1 GCA_021604825.1 Phycisphaerae bacterium
TCCCAATGGCACGCAGGTCGCCCTGGTGGCAGTCGAAAGTGATGGTTTCCTGACTGCGACTCCGCCGCCCGATGTCATCGAGACCTTTCCCAACCAGTTCGCGACGTGGTCGGGCGATGTCACTGCTGATGCGGGCAATAGCCCTGCGGCTTTGTATTTCGTGCTCAATGGCGACCGTACCATCACCGCAGAATACAAGCCGATGCATGCGATGTTCATTGAATCCAACGGTGGCGGTCCGCAGAGCAGCGTCTTGATCGAAGTGGATGTCGATCGCTACATCATCGGGGATGAAGAGATTGCAGTGACCGGGGTCGGCACGTCGGATAACGTCGAACAGCACGTCGTGTGGGGTTACCATCGGGAAACCGCAAAAATAACGCTGGAAGTCAATGACTATATCGATAACGGGGTGGCTACCTGTGCTGGCCAGATCGAAGGGCCCTGTTTTGTGTTCGAGTCATGGTCGGGCGACTGCAGCGGTTCTGGTAAGACGTGCGTCGTGGAACTTTTTGACGAACACCGCTCGACGGTTAACTTGGAAGACATCAACGGTTGATCAATTTAAAACTGTTTTGAAAATGCACACGTACAAACCGACTCTGCCCGCCCGAGGACATACCAATATGCTGCGTCGCCACGAACGCCACTTCGTCAAGACTGTCGGATGCATCGGACTGATGCTCTTTACTTCGATGCATGTACCGTCATGTACACCGCCGCCGGTTGACAATGGTGGGGGAGATGGCGGCGACAATGGTGGCGAAGAGTTGGTGCTCTCTTCCGAGAATCTCAAGATCGGTGAAATTCTGACGATTCGGCACGACAGCATCGTGGATGGTGAGATTCGAATTGTGTCATTTCGACAGGATGATGGAATCGTTCAAGAGCATGAGGCCATCGCGCACATGGACGGGGCGCTGTCGGTCCTTGTTCCGCCGTATTTTGACGCGGAAGGCGATGCGATTACGGCAGGCAGGTTTGGCATTTCTATCGATGGGGTTAATGTCGCCGGTGAATTATTTGCTGATGATCTGTACGAACTAAACGGCGTCGAAACTGGTGCCGTCATCACAATGTTTATCAATTCGACTCTAAATGACATTGATGCCAACCTCGCACGACTCGATGCCGACGACGGGTTTGACACCGATGTCGAAGACGAAGCCCTCCGCGCAGCCCTTCTTGAGAATCGCGATTACTATCAGGCGCTTCTCAATGAGTGGGAAACCAGCCAGACCCTGACATTCGAAACCACCGACTCGGAAACGGTCATCGTACAAGCCGACCAAGTCCGCGAAGCCGAGCGGTATCTTGCCAACGTCATCGTCGGGGCACACAACGAAATCCAAAGGCGCAACGGTGCGGAGACGAGTCGAATAATCGGTGGCAACTGCATTGGTCAATCTGATATTGACGTCGAAGCGTGTCTGCAGCAATGCATCCAGGACGTCAAGGACGATGCAGTGCGGGCGGCGCAGACGGCTGGCATCATACCGACGGTCGCCGCAGGCGTGATCACGATTGGCGGTATCTTCCTGTTGTCCGAAGGCGTGATTCTTCTCGGAGTCGTTGTCACTACCGTTGGAGTCACCACCGGATTATTCACAGCCTACGCAGCCAATCAGAATACAGACACGTTTGGCCAGAACGACGGCGAGGGCTTTAGCGCATCGCGCGAGGTAATCAGCCAACTCACCCGCTTTGGCGCAAACATTGTCAACGCACCGGCATCGTTGGCGCTTGGCGCGAAAGACTTGGCCAGCGCTTTGGAGGCGGCGAAGTGCGGAGACGATGATCCAAATCAGCGCGTCCGCATCGATGCTGAAGACATTCAATTCTGCGAAATCGTGCTCGATGACTTCGTGCAAAACGTCAACACCAACATTACCGGTTTGGGTGGGGGCAGCGCATCGTCGCGCTTCTCAGCCGACTTCCCGGTGGCAGCCGCCCTCGATGCCGACAGCTTCAGCAGCTGGTTCTCAGATGGTGGAACCGATGAAGACAACTCCGAAGTCTACACGTGGCAACTGGTACAAGACACCGAATACATCATCTCACGCGTCGAAGTCGATCCGGAGCAATTTGAAGGCGGTGGCAAGTTCGGATTCGCCGGCGGGACGTTAAGAATCCTAGACGCAAGCGGAGGCGTGGCCTTCTCGCAAGATTACGGATTCGCCGCCAGCCGCGTGGAAATCGACCAAGCCATCCCCGAAGGCACCAGGGGCCGCTCAGTACAGTTGATCCTAAACGTCCACCAAGACCAATCCTGCGGCGGCTTCGCCGAACTAAGAGTCTTCGGCCGCCAACCGTAAGAAGCTCTTGTGGGGTGCGGCTTGCCGCACCTGTTATCTGTTGTGCTTAGCAGGTACGGCGAGCTACACCCTGCCAGACTGCGGTTTGTGAGTCATACGTTGATCGATTGGGATCAGCCCATTTTTAGGATAGAGATTGCCATCCCGATAAACGCTGTGCCAGCGAGAATCAGCCAAGCAAGTGCCCCCCTATGCTTGATTTGCATTGTGCTTCTCCGAATGATTTCTCTTTGGCTAAACCCAGTAGCGCGTAGCAAGCCGCTCTCTAAGCTTATCAGCTACGCCTTAAGGCAGTGCTTCGCGCAGCCTTACGCAGTCTTGGACTAGCGACTCGAATAGGTCGAGCGGTAGTTGGGTGGCTGCGTCGCTCATCGCCGAATCTGGGTCGTCGTGGACTTCCAGGAACAGCGCATCTGCACCGGCAGCGATGGCTGAGAGTGCCAGCGTCTTGATGTATTGCCGATTGCCACCGGTTTTGTCACCGCCCGCCCCAGGATGTTGGCAACTGTGCGTTGCGTCGAAGACGATCGGAGCGATCTCCTTGAGTTGCGGAATCGCCGTCATGTCGTTAACCAGGCGGCCGTACCCGAAAAAAGTGCCACGTTCTGTCAGTAGTGCATTGTCATTACCGGTTGCGATGATCTTCTTGATCGCTGGAGCCATCTGATCCGGGGCCATGAACTGCCCCTTCTTGACGTTGACGCATCGACCGGTATTCGCAGCCGCGACGAGCAGATCCGTCTGCCGACAGAGGAACGCCGGAATTTGCAAACAGTCGATCACCGGCGCAAGGGGGCCGACCTGTTCCGGCAAGTGAACGTCAGTCGTCACCGGCAGGCCCATCTCTCGGCCAATCGCCGCAAAAATGTCGAGGGCCTTTTCGAGCCCCGGTCCGCGATACGCGTTGGCACTGGTTCGATTGGCTTTATCGAAACTGGCTTTGAACACCAGCGGCACGTTAAGCCGCCGGCAGATCGGAGCGATGGCGTCGGCCATCTTGAGCGTATGGTCGCGAGATTCGATCACACACGGTCCGGCAATGATCGCGAGCGGTTGCCCCGCACCGATCTTAACTTTGTCAATTTGAGCGCATTTGATCGCCAAGGCATTGGTCACTTGTTTAAGAATCCAAAGGGCCCACACGCCGACGCACGAACATACACCCGACCCATACGAGCCGAACGGGCATTCATGGTCCACACCCAAGCGACGGTATAGCGGTTCATGCCGCCCGTCAATCGATGGAATCAGCCGCGATTCTCCTCGAAGCCAAGCCGTTCGGACGCACGCGCGCGGCCTTCAAAACCCCGACCATTTCAGCGGTTCAGAAATACCTAACATTTTCCTTACATTCGGGCGATCTGTGGTGTATACTGCGTTGCGTGGTTGTTGAATTCGACGTGGAGGAGAGTCATGGGCGACGGGCGAAGAGGCACTTTTACAACGGGAATCTCAATGTGCGATGAAGCCCAGTCGACTGTCGCTGGGAGCGTGATCGCACACATAGATCTGGATGCGTTCTTTACGAGCGTCGAGCAATTGTTGAATCCTCGGTTGGCAGGTAAGCCGGTGGTGGTTGGTGGGGCGGCGAATGAACGCGGGGTGGTGGCTTCTGCTTCTTATGAAGCCCGTGCCCGTGGCGTTTATGTGCCCATGCCATTAACGCGGGCTTATCGGGTTTGTCCTGCAGCGCACTTTCTGCGCGGGCGACATGAAGAGTACTCGAAATTCAGCAAGCGCGTTTTCGAGATTTGTGAAAACGAGAGTCCGACATTTCAGCCGGCCAGCATTGATGAGGGTTACCTCGATTGGAAGAAGGAACAGTGGTCGGCGCTCCATCCCCATCTGGAGATTCCCAGGCACTGGCCGATCGACATGGCCACCCGTTTACGCGATGAGGTCTTGCGTCGCGTCGGGCTCAGCGTGTCGGTCGGACTGGCCAAGAACCGTCTGGTCGCCAAGATTGCGAGCAAGTACTGCAAGCCGCGCGGGATTTGTCACGTTGCGGCTGGCTCGGAACGGGCGTTTCTTCGTCCGTTGGCACTCTCGGTTGTTCCGGGTATCGGCAAGCACGCCAAGGCGATGTTGGAAGCGACCGATCTGCACACGTTTGATGACGTGCAGCGTTTGTCGGAAGGCGAACTCGAATCGCGCGTCGGTGCGAAGTGGGCGGGGCGGTTGACGCGGTTGGCCAACGGTGAGGGCAGTCGGACGATCTCGCTTTCTGGCCCGCCCAAGTCCGTTTCCAACGAAACGACGTTCGCGCAAGACTGTCACGACCTGCAGACCGTGCAATCGGCGCTGTATCGCATGGTCGAAAAGGCGTCATGGCGATTGAGAAAAGCCGGACTCAAAGCCGGCACGATCAGTGTCAAATTGCGGACGGCTGACTTCAAAACAATGGAACGCTCGCGCTCGATCGGATACCGAACCGATCAGCATCAGGAGGTATACGCCTGTGCTCAGCAGCTCTGTCGTGAGCAACTGACGCAACGGACGAATGCGATGTTCAAAGGCGTGCGGCTGATCGGTGTGCGGTTAAGCAACCTTGATGCAGCTAGCAATCGCCAGTTGATGCTGGGTGATACGCCCAGCGAGTGGGAGAGCAATCAAGTGGTGGAGACGGTGGATCAAATACGCGCGCGGTTTGGTTTCAAGAAGCTGCTGACGGCTGGTGGGATCTAGATCGGATGCGTTTGAATCCACACGTGCCACTGCTCTGTGAGCAGTGATCTATTGGAATTGGAGATTGCAGTTCAAGCACTGCTCACAGAGCAGTGGCAC
>BQJS01000262.1 GCA_021604825.1 Phycisphaerae bacterium
TGTGCCACTGCTCTGTGAGCAGTGCTTTCTAACCCGATTCCAATTTCAACGCACTGCTCACAGAGCAGTGGCACGTCAACATGCGATTCGACTGCGTACAGGTCATCGCTAAAAATCGAACGCGCCGTCTCCGACTTCATCAAAGTCCACCCGTTCAAGATCGGCAAACGGTAGGATCAAAGTCTTGGTCGGCCCCTTGGCGAACGTCACTTCCAAGTGAACCTGAGCACCATTCCGCCGAATCCATTCGATCCGCCCCAAGCCCCAATCCTCATTTCGCACGAGCGTTCCGGGGCCCCACTGGGCAATATCGTGCGGCAGGTCGTCGAGCCAACCGCGACGTGAACTATCTGCGCCGTTTGCAGTATGGTCAACCACTTCGATCTCATCACCCGGCAATTCGTCGATAAAGGGCGATTTCGACTTGCGTTCGGAGATGCCGCGGACCATCCGATACTTGGTGTGCGACAACGTCAATTCGCGCTTGGCACGGGTCATGCCCACGAAACACAAGCGGCGCTCTTCCTCTTCATTGTACGTCGGATCGCCCGGTTCGCGCTGAAACGGCAGCAGGCCATCTTCCAACCCGATCATGTAGACGACCGGAAACTCCAAGCCCTTCGCCGCATGTAGGGTCATCAGCGTCGCCCGACCGGAGCCATCTTCGACCGCATCGATATCACTGAGCAGGCTGGTGTGCTCCATCCATTCCAGCAGCGTCGCTTCAGGGCGATCCTTTTCAAAGATCGCGGCTGCGTTGATCAATTCGTTGATGTTCTCCAGCGGGTCTGCATCAAGTCCGGATCCGTCGCCCTTCAGGCTGGCCTGCAATCCAGATTCACGGATGATCCGCTCCAACGCGATCGACGGAGATTCCTCGGTCACCTTTCGCAGGGCGCTGAGCATTTCTGCGAAGGCCTTTACCTTGCCGACGGCTGCATTCTTAAGCGTGGGGACCTCTTCCGGTTGAAACACGAACTCGAACATTTCGCGACCGGTCGCGCGTGCGTGGGCGATGATTCTGTCGATGGTTGTCTTGCCGATCCCGCGCGTCGGCGTGTTGATGATGCGGGTCAGCGACACTTCGTCGTGGACGTTGATCAGCAATCGCACGTACGCAAGAACATCTTTGATTTCCTTGCGGTTGTAGAACTCGACGCCTCGGGCGACCTGATACGCGACGCCGTTTTGCAGCAGCGCTTCTTCGACCGAGCGACTCAACGAATTCAACCGATAGAAGATCGCGACTTCGGACAGGTCTTCACCGCGATCGTGGTGTTCAACCAGTTCCTTGGCGATGAAGTCGGACTCTTCGTCGCCGTCGCCGGTGATCATCACGCGGACCTTTGAACCCTCATCATTCTCGGTCCAGAGCGTTTTTTCCTTACGCTGCACGTTGTGCTCGATGACCGAGCTGGCGGCTGCTAGGATACGCTTGGTTGAACGGTAATTGCGTTCCAAGCGCACGACTTCGGCTTGTTCGTGGTCCTCTTCGAAGCGAAGGATGTTGCCGATGTCAGCCCCGCGCCATCCGTAGATCGATTGATCGGGATCGCCCGTCGCGCAGATGTTTTTGTTCTGCTCGGTGATCAAGTGGGCGATTAAATACTGTGCACTGTTCGTATCTTGATATTCGTCGATCAACACGTGCGTGTAGCGCCGTTCCAACTGCCGTCGAAACTCTTCATCGTCCCGCAGCAGAAACGCCAGCTTCAGAAGCAAATCGTCGAAGTCGAGTCCGTGCTGCTCGGCTAACACCATCTCGTAGGCTTCGTAGACCTTGGCGACCGTTCTTTCCGACCAATCGTTGGCGTCGTTGGCAAACATGGTCGCGGTGACCATCGCGTTCTTGGCATTGCTGATCACGCTTTGCAAACGGGCTGGCGACCAGTTGTCAGCCGACAGTTGCGCCCGAGCGACAGCCAATTGGATGACCTTCCGCTGATCGCCAGAATCGAACACAGTGAAGTCATCGGGCAGCCCCGCCCGCTCGTGATGAATCCGCAGCAATCGGTAGCACAGCGAGTGGAACGTGCAGATGGTCATCTCCGCCCCAACGCCCAGCGCCGAGATCCTTTCGTACATTTCCGAGGCGGCTTTGTTGGTGAAGGTGATCGCCAGGACATTTCGCGGTTTGGTCACGGTCCGAGCCAAGTATGCCGCCCGACGGGTGATGACGCGGGTCTTTCCGCACCCCGCCCCAGCGAGGACCAGAAGCGGGCCATCGGTGTGGCAGACCGCGTCCCTCTGCGGATCGGTCAAATCCGTGAGCAGCGTTTCCAATTCGAATGCGTTTGAAGCGTGAACCATAACAACGTGTATACCGCACAGAGGGGTGACTGAAAAGCGAGGCGGCGTCTTTCAATCCCCTTGCTGTGAAACATCCAGACGCATACGCTTTGGCGATGAACATCGTCAGCCATGGCATCGACATTGTGGAGTGTCCCCGGATTGCGGATTTGCTCAGCAAACACCCCGACCGGTTCCTCAACCGCATCCTGACTCCGAAGGAACGCGAGCGTGCTGACCGCCTGCACAGCCCCATCCCCCACATCGCCGGTCGATTCGCCGCCAAAGAAGCAATCCTAAAAGTGCTGGGCACCGGCTGGCGGGGCGGCATCGCATGGACGGATATCGAGATCACCAACGACGAGATGGGTGCCCCGCTGGCAGAACTGAGCGGAATGTGCGCCCAGGTCGCCAAGGATTTGGAGATCGAACGAATCATGCTCTCGATCAGTCACACTGACACCGTCGCGACGGCCAGCGCGCTAGGGCTTCGCGACGGCTGATCGCATCACGCCCGAGATTCGATTAACAACCAATGTTCGAACCGATGTGCCACTGCTCTGTGAGCAGTGCGTTTGCGCGTTTCACTACGCTACCATGAAGGTGCAATCTGGGTCGATGCCCTTCAGATTCAAAGATTCCAAACGTTGTCGAAATACGGCACCGCTCACAGAGCAGTGGCACAACTCCGACAGGCTGCAAAAGCTAGTCGGCGCGGGTTCTTTGATAACGATGGGCGATCGTGCTGTGCATGATTGCGCCTGTGGCAATCGCGTCGTCGTTGAAATTGAAGTGTGGGTTGTGGAGGTTTGGATACTCCAGTGCGCCTTTCGGACGCAGGCCCAATCGAAACATGGCCGACGGGACGTGTTGTGCGTAGAAAGCGAAGTCTTCACCCCCCATACTTGGATTCGATCGCGTCGTGACCTTTTCCGCTCCAAACGTATCAGCCGCCACCTCGGCGACTAGTGCTGCACAACCTGCGTCGTTGATCAGCACCGGGTAGTCTTCGATGAATCGCAGGTCGGCTTGGATTGAGAATGTTGCTGCGGTCGACTGCACAAAATGCTGGAGTTGCTGCTTGGCCGTCGCGTGGGCTTTGGAATCGAGGGCGCGGATCGTTCCCTTCACATGGCACGTTTCCGGCAGGACGTTGTGCGTGAACCCACCGTGGATCTGCGTGAACGAAATCACGATTGGGTTGATCGGATCGATGAGCCGCGTGCGGATGGCCTGGGCATTGGTGACGAGCTGCGCGACGGCGACGAGTAAGTCGGTCCCTTTGTGCGGATATGCTGCGTGCCCGCCTCGGCCGGTGAATTCAATCTCAAACGGGGACGTCGCCGCCAGGATTGCACCGGGCACGCTTAAAATGTGCCCCACTTCCAAGTCGGGCCAACCGTGCAACGCGAACGCCGCATCAACATGCGGATCTTCCAGCACACCGTCGTCAATCATCCGCTGCCCACCGCAACCCTGCTCCTCGGCTGGCTGAAAACATAGCTTGACCGGTCCGGCCAACGCGTCGGCATGATCGGTCAACGCATACGCCGCACCGAGCAGCGCCGTCGTGTGCCCATCATGTCCACATGCGTGCATCTTGCCCGGATGCTCGGACTTGTAGGGCAGTTCGGACATCTCGTCGATCGGTAGGGCATCCATGTCGGCCCGCAGCAGCACGCATGGTCCCGGCTTTTCGGCATTGATGGTCGCACAAATTCCGGTCCCGCCAGCCAGCCCGTCGCGGATCGTCAGTCCGGGCATGTCGCGGAGGCGTTCCAACACCTTCGACGACGTGCGTGTCTCTTCGAACGATGTTTCGGGATGGGCATGAAGATCGTGTCGAAAGGCGATCAACTCGGACAAGCGGGATTGCACGGACGCTGCAAAATCTGGGTTCATTTCAATTCCTTCTGGGCACGGGCGCGTTCGATCCGGCACCTCTGTGAATTGTAGCTTCCATGTTTGTCGGCCAAAAGGACTTTGCGGAATTGATGCCGAAGGGGATTCGATTTTTTTGACGGTGCGATTATCATGGGTGCCTATGGCCAAATCGAACAAGAACAAGAAATCGTCGAAGAAGGCATCCGCGAAGGCTCAGTCAAACGGCGTGTCCAGCGCCCCCGATGAGCCACCCGTCAGCGAGATTGAGACGGTTGACGCGGAGGTGGCGGTCACGGAAGAGGCTGTCGAATCGCCAGACCAACATATACACGACGAAACCGCGACGGCCGAATCAATCGCCGCGAAGGAAGTCGCAGCCGAAGACGTGTCAGCCGAATCCGTGGTCGAGGCGATTCTGTTCACCACCGATTCGCCCGTGCCAGCCAACAAAATCGCCCAAATCGTCGGCTCGGGGAATGCGACTGACGTCAAGCAGCACATCGAGAAGCTGAACGCCCATTACGAAAAGACCAGCCGAGCGTTCCGGATCGAGCACATCGCCAAGGGCTATCAGATGCTCACCATGCCGGTGTACAATACGTGGCTATCTAAAGTGTTGAAGCTGCGGGCTGAAACGAAGCTGACCCCGGCTGCGATGGAGACGCTGGCGATCGTCGCGTACAAGCAACCGACGTTGCGTGTCGATGTCGAGTCGATTCGCGGGGTGGCGTGCGGCGAGATGATCAACCGCTTGCGTGAAATGAACCTCGTGAAAATCGTAGGCCGGGCTGAAGAACTGGGCCGTCCCATGCTCTACGGAACCACCAAGACCTTCCTCGAAGTCTTCGGCTTGGGTTCGCTCGACGATCTACCCAACGCCGACGAACTCGTCCCGCCGAAGCAATAAATTCCAAC
>BQJS01000263.1 GCA_021604825.1 Phycisphaerae bacterium
CTGAAACGAGTGATGCGGGTCAGCCAGTTGCGGCGGTGCCAATACAGGAATCTAGCACAAGCGGGTCAGGTGCTTCGTCGAAGCTTCGCGGCGTGCTCTTGGATGTGGTCGCGGAACTCACCGGATATCCCGTCGAGATGCTCGACGTCACCATGGACCTCGAAGCCGACCTCGGCATCGATTCGATCAAACGCGTTGAGATTCTCGCCGCAGTCCAGGAACGCGAACCCGACCTAGCCGCCATCGACTCATCCGAGCTTGGCAGCCTGCGAACACTTGAAGATATACTCCAGCAGTTCGGTGCTGACGCGTCGGCCGTTGCCGCACCGCAGGCCGACACAACGCCAGCCCAACCTACGGGCAAAACAAGCAGTGCCGTTCATGGCGTGTTGCTCGATGTGGTCAGCGAGTTGACCGGTTATCCAGTCGAAATGCTCGACATGGACATGGATCTTGAAGCGGATCTTGGCATCGACTCGATCAAGCGCGTCGAAATCCTTGCCGGTGTGCAGGAACGCGAACCGTCGCTCAAGAGCATCGATTCATCCGAACTCGGTTCGATGCGAACCTTGCGTGACATCATCGCACAGTTGGATGGCGGTGAACCTGCGCCAGCAGCGGTTGCGGCGCCAGCCGTCGTTGAAAGCGAAACCACGAAAGACAAACCCGGCAGTGCGTCGGTTGATGTCGCGCGGCAGGTCCTGGTGACGAAGGCATTGGAGTCCGCCGTCGAAGAACCGATTTGCATCGCACCCGGTTACGAAATGTGGATCGTCGATGACGGCACACCGCTTGCCAAAGCCATCGCCGAAAAGCTTACCGCTCAAGGCATCGCAGCGCGGGTCGTCGGGTCGTCCGATCCGATTGACGGTGAAGCGTGTGCACCGGTTGGTGGTGTGATTCATTTGCTCGGGCCAGCGAAATACAGCCAGTCCGGTTTGATTACGGCGGTGACCGAACAAGTCAAAGACGCGTTTCGAATGACCAAGGAGTTGGCGGCGGACATTCAAGCGGCTGCGAAGGAAGGCGGGGCGCTGCTGGCGACCGTGTCGCGGATGGATGGCCAATTCGGGTTGAGCGATTCACAATTCGATCCGAATCAGGGGGCGTTGGCTGGCCTCGCGAAGACGTGCGCCATCGAGTGGCCGGAAGTGCATTGTCGGGCCCTCGATGTTGATGCAGCGATGGATCAATCTACCGAGTTAGCCGAACGTATCATTTTAGAATTGGGGGCTGCAGGTCCAATTGAAGTCGGCGTGCGGTCTGAAGGTCGCTTCGGTTTGGCGCTCGAAGACCGCAAAGTCGCCCGCAATAAGATGCCGCTTTCCAAAGGCGACGTTGTCGTGGTCAGCGGTGGGGCGAGAGGTGTGACTGGTGAGACCGCAATCGCGCTCGCAGCGGCATCAAAGGCGCACTTTGTGCTGCTTGGTCGATCCGGCGCTCCGTTCGTTGAACCCGCATGGGCCCAGGGGTTGGCAGACGAAGGTCAACTCAAGCGGGCTGTGCTGCAGAACGAGTTCGCCGAGTCCAAGAAGCCCAGTCCGTCCGAGTTGGAAGCAGCCTATCGACGTTACGCAGCCAACCGTGAAATTAATACAACGTTAGAGCGCATCCAAATTGCCGGCGGGACCGTCGAGTATCGTTCGCTCAACGTTTGCGACAACGAACAAGTCGCCAGCGTCTTGAACGATGTCCGCAAGAAGCACGGTCCGATTCGCGGCTTGATCCATGGAGCGGGTGTGATCGAGGATGCGTTTATTGCCGACAAGGATCCGACGGCATTCGATCGGGTGTTCGATACGAAGGTGCAAGGGTTGAATGCGCTGTTAAGTGCAGCGGGTGATGATCCCCGCGCCATCGTGTTGTTCTCATCGGTCAGCGGGCGGTTCGGTCGTCAAGGCCAGGTCGATTACGCGATGGCCAACGAGGTGCTCAACAAGATCGCTTCGGTCGAGTCGCGTCGTCGCAAAGATTGCAAAGTTGTCGCGATGAACTGGGGACCGTGGGATGGCGGCATGGTCACGCCCACGCTTCGACGACAGTTTGAACGTGAAGGCGTATTCCTGATTCCGCTCCAAGCCGGAGCCGATTGCCTCGTCGATGAAATCTGTTGCGATGATTCGTCAGCGACGGAAGTACTCATCGGCGGCGGGTTCGATCACGCCCAAGCGCCGGCGAATCAATCAACATCCGCAAGTAAGCAGCGACAGGCGACGATGGTCGCGTTTGAGCGTCGTGTTCAGGTGTCGGATCACCCATTTCTCAAATCGCACATTCTTTCGGGCAAGTCGGTTCTTCCGATGGCGATGATCGTTGAGTGGCTCGGACACGGAGCGCTGCACGCCAATCCTGGATTGCAACTCAAGGGTCTGAGCGACCTTCGCGTCTTCAAGGGCGTGATCATCGGTGAAGGGGCGGTCGACATCGAGGTTTTGGTGTCGCAGCCAGAATCTGATCAGTCGAATCTCTTGGTGACGACAGAGTTACGCAGTCGCTTGGCCAACGGTGAATCGGTGCTGCATGCCAGAGCGACAGCACAACTGGGCGATCGTCGCGAGGCGGCGCCCTCAATTGATGAGCCCAGCGAACTGACGGGTGAGACGTTTTCCCGATCGGCTCAAGAAATCTACGACGAAGTCCTATTCCATGGCCCCGACTTCCGCGCGATCGATGCGTTTGAAGGAACCGGATCTGATGGAATGGTCGCGAGCGTCAAGACGGCACCCCGACCGGCTGAGTGGATCGATTCACCACTTCGCGGAACATGGCTTGCCGATCCGTTGGTGATCGATGGCGTGCTTCAACTCGGCATCGTGTGGCAACATGCCAAGACCGGAAATCTCTCGCTGCCAGGTTACATCGCCAGCTATCAGCAATTCGCGGATCGCTTCCCGCAGGGGAAAGTTCGATGCGCCTTGCACGTTCGTGATTCGTCAGCCAGCCGCATCGTTGCCGACGCCATCTTGCGTGATGAGTCTGGCAAGTTGATCGCCAAGCTAGAAGGTTGCACCTGGACGACCAACGCCCAGTTGGCCGACGCTTTCGGAAAGGTGTCGAGCCGCTCAGCTTAGGCGTTACGAATGTCCGCAGCACCCAAACAATCAGCGTTCAAGGATCAGCCCATTGCCATCGTGGGTCTGGGCGGACTGTTTCCGCAAGCTCCCTCGCTCGACGTCTTCTTGAAACTCATCTTGAGTGGCACCGATACCTCGCGAGAGGTCTTGGCGCAGCGGTGGGCAGCCGACCCTTCTCGATTTTGTTCCAAGGAATTAGAGGAAGACCGTCCGTTTCATTCGCGCGGATGTTACATCGATGATTTCATATTTGATCCAACAGGGCTTGACCTTCCATCGGATTTGCTAAACACGCTGGACCCGACCTTTCAATTCATGTTGCACGCCAGTCGAGCAGCGCTCAACGGCGGCAAGCTTGAAACGGTCGATCGAAGTCGGATCGGCGCGGTGCTTGCGGCGATTGCGTTACCGACCGATTCGACGTCAGCACTGACCCGCGAAACATTGGGGCGTGCGTTTGAGCGCGGTTTGCTCGGCGAATGGTTGGCTGGTACGTCGCAAATCGAAGGGCATACCAATCCGATCAACCATCGCGCCGTGGGTTTGCCGGCTGGGGTCGTGTGTGCGGGCTTGGGATTGGGCGGAGGTTCCTTCACCTTGGATGCGGCGTGTGCATCGAGCCTCTACGCGATCAAATTTGCATGCGACGAACTTCAAGCCCATCGCGCCGATGCCATGCTGGCCGGCGGGGTGAATCGTCCCGATTGTCTTTATACGCAGACGGGATTCACGCAGCTTCGAGCGCTATCCCGCAGCGGAAAATGTCGACCTTTCGACGCAGCCGCCGATGGCTTGATGGTCGGCGAGGGTGCGGGGGCGGTTTTGCTCAAACGTCTCGACGATGCGATTCGCGACGGCGACAAAATCTACAGCGTGATTCGAGGCATCGGTTTGTCGAACGATGTGGCTGGTAGTTTGCTTGCGGCCGATTCTGAAGGTCAACTGCGAGCGATGCGCCAGGCGTATGAGCAAAGCGGATGGTCGCCTTCGGATGTAGACGTGATCGAGTGTCACGGAACTGGCACACCACTTGGCGATGCCGTCGAGTTTGGAAGCCTCTGTGATCTTTGGTCGGGTGGCAAATGGTCGGCTGGTCAATGCGTGCTGGGTTCGGTCAAGTCCAATGTTGGCCACTTACTGACGGGGGCGGGCATCGCGGGATTGCTCAAAACCGTGCTCGCGATGAACGCCAAGACGCTTCCGCCGTCGGCGAACTTCGCGCAACCGTCGCCGAAACTCAATATTGAAGAAAGTCCCTTTCAGGTTATTTCAAAGCCAACGCCGTGGGAAACGCGGGACGCGAACACACCGCGGCGGGCCGCGATCAGCGCGTTTGGATTTGGTGGCATCAACGCCCATTTGCTGCTCGAGGAGTTCAGCGAACTGCAAGAACAGCCCGTACGCAAGTCGAAGGTGCCGAAGCAGATGCCTGCAAAGTCGAACGCGTGCATCGTCGGCATGTCCGCACATTTCGGTGCGATTGCAGGACTAGAAGAATTCGAGAATGCGATTTTTTCTGGCACGTCTGCCGTCGCCAAGCGATCGGATGAACGCTGGCGCGGTGTCGATCCGACGACTGGTCTGGACAAGATTAGCGGCGCGTTTATTGATGAGGTGAGCGTGCCCATCGGCGAATTCAAAGTGCCACCGGCGGAGATTCGCGAATCATTGCCGCAGCAGATGCTGATGCTGAAGGTCGTTGCCGAAGCGCTCGACGACGCGGGTATTTCGCGAAATGCGCTGGGACCACGATTCGGTTGCATCATCGGGATGTCGCTCGATGCGAATGCGTCGAACTATCACTTGCGTTGGGCGATTCCTGAACTCGCCCGAGGGTGGGCAGCTGCGTTGGGTTTGCAGTTGTCTGACGAAGAGTTTGACGCTTGGGTTCGCGACTTGCAAGACGAAGCCAGTCCGCCATTGACATCGGGCCGCGTGGTTGGCTCGCTGGGTGGCATGGTTGCGAGTCGCATCGCCCGCGAGTTTGGTATCGGCGGACCCAGTCTGAC
>BQJS01000264.1 GCA_021604825.1 Phycisphaerae bacterium
GATCCAAAAAGCCGGTGGAGGCACCGGTTTCGCCTTTGACGAACTGCGTCCCACCGGCGACTTTATCAAGAGTTCCGGCGGTCGAACCAGCGGTCCGATTAGCTTCTGGCGGGCCTTCAGCGAAGCCACCAACGCGATCCAGCAAGGTGCGTTCCGGCGGGGGGCCAACATGGGGATGATGTACATCGATCACCCCGATATTCTCAAGTTCCTCCACGCCAAGGAAGATCTCTCGCAGTTCACGAATTACAATATCTCGGTCAAGGTCACCGATGAGTGGATGGAGGCGTATCGCGCCGCACCGGACGCGCCGCACGTCGTTCGCAACCCACGGACGAGCAAGACCTACTACATGCCCAAGAACTTGAAAGTTTGGGAATACGACCTGACGAGCTTGCCGCTGGCGGAAAGCGTCAATATCGATGCTGAAGGTGCCGATGCTGAATGTGGTGGTGCGTATTACACCCGTCGCGACATTTGGGACATCATCGTCAAGAACGCTTGGAAGACTGGCGAGCCGGGCGTCATCTACATCGACCGAATCAACAACGACAACCCCACACCCAACGTTGGTCGGATGGAAGCGACCAACCCGTGTGGTGAGCAGCCGCTTCTTCCGTACGAAGCCTGCAACCTCGGCAGCGTCAACGTCGCCCGCTTCATCGACAACCCCTGCACCCCGCAGGCCAAAGTCAACTGGAGCGCCCTGCGCACGACGATTCATGAGTCGACGCGCTTCCTCGACAACGTCATCGACGCCAACAATTATCCACTGCCCGAGATCGACGAAATTTGCAAAGGCAATCGCAAGATCGGTTTGGGCGTGATGGGTTTTGCCGACGCGCTCTTCAACCTTGGCGTGCGATACGACAGCGAAGAGGGTGTCGAGTGGGGCGAGCGCTTCATGAAGTTCCTCAACGACGAAGCCCACGCATACAGCGAAAAACTCGCCCGCGAACGCGGCTGCTTCCCGAACTGGAAGGGCAGCACGTGGGAGACGAAGCACGGCCGCGCGATGCGCAATGCGTGTTGCACAACCGTCGCACCGACCGGAACCATTAGCATCATCGCCGACTGCTCCTGCGGGATCGAGCCGCTGTTCAGTCTGGTCTTCTATCGCAATGTCCTCAAGGGGCAAGAAGAAGGCCGCGTGCCGATGATCGAAGTCAGCAAGATTTTCAAGAACGTGATTCAAGAGCGAGGGTTATTCAACACGGACGTGTTGGACAAGATCGCCACGGAAGGCACCCTCGCTCACATTCCGGATATGCCCGAAGATCTCAAGCACGTGTTCGTCTGTGCCCACGATATCAAACCGGAATGGCATGTGAAAATGCAAGCCGCCTTCCAACGTCATTGCGATGCCAGCATCTCCAAAACAATCAACTTCCCGGAATCGGCATCTGTCGAAGACGTCGAAACCATCTACCGCATGAGCTACGACCTCGACTGCAAGGGCGTCACCGTCTATCGTGATGGTTGTCGCAACGCGCAGCCGATGGCGTTGAAAGACAGCGGTAAAGAAAAGGAAGACGCGAAAGCCGAGGCGCCCAAGGCTCAGGAAAAATCAACCAACGGCACATCGACGCCTGTTGTCGATAGCAGCCTCTCGGCCGGTAAGGTCGACGAAACCGTTGAGCAGGCTTTGAAGGTGCCTTATCAAAAGCCCGTCGAGCATCCGCGCATGGAGCCGCGTACGCTTCCGGAAATCCTCAGCAGCGTCCGCATCCGTCAGATGACGCCGTTCGGCAACATGCATGTGCAGATCACGGTCGATCCGAAGACCGAACATGAAATGGAAGTCTTCGCCCAGCTGGGGAAGGGCGGCGATCTTGCCAACAGCGACCTTGAAGCGATCTGCCGTATGGTCAGCCTCTGGTTGCGTGCGGGCGGTAATCTTCGTCATGTCGTGCAGCAACTCAAGGGCATTGGTTCGAGCCTCCAGGTCAGCACCAAGGAAGGCAAGATCATGAGCCTTGGCGATGGGCTGGCTCGGGCGCTGACGAAGTATCAACGGGCCAAGACCCACTTCGGTTTGCAGCGGTTGCTGCTTGGCCAGTTTGATTTGGAAGAGTTGGATCGCGTTCGTCGCGGATTGGCCACCACGCCGGCTGCAAAAAATGGCGGTGCGTCGAAGACCGCGGCACCTTCGAGCGGTACAAAGGTCGCGGGTCGGATGGACCTGTCGGTTGATTCACCGCGAACGCATGACGTTGCGGACGATGACTCGCTAACGGGCATGGGGGCCAACGCATCAGCCACAGCAGTCGTGATGACAGCCCCCAAGGCACAAACGATGGCCAAGCCAGTCGCCGCCGCCCGGACGCAGCAGGAGCAGTTCAAAGTCCTCTGCCCGGAATGCCAAGGCCAATTGCACTACACTGAGGGCTGCTGCATGTGCCACGGTTGCGGATACGCCCAGTGCTAAAAAGTTCCACCTCAGCTTTCAATTGAGGTGGACATGCCATACCGAATCAAAGCTTGCCACTTGCCATCGATTCACGGTTGCAGGTGGCAAGCTTCTTTCATGACAGCCCGCGCGGATACGCTCTCAGCGAGGCCGACGCAACGGTTGGCTGATCGTGCTGGGCGGCTTCTGCCGGAGCCCTGAGCCCATAGCTACGTGGTTATCAGAGCATGGGGAAAAGTCCCGGTGGCTGTCATCCCCGGTTATCTGTACCACCCAAATTGACCCTGTCAGGGCCGAAATCCGCTAATTTAGACACGAATTTACCGTTTTTTCCGCGCCCTTCGCGATTTTTAGGCGTAGTAAAGGTGGCAGGAAGTTAAGTATCTGTCGATAAAGAGTTACGGCTCGTTTAGTTCTCACGATGCTCATCAGCGAGCCCGCTGGCCGGTGGATTGGAAAATCGGTCGCAAGTAGCAGAAGTCATCATAATCGACGGAGGGTTTGAGCGGCAGGCCAAAGCAAAGCATCGCCAAGAATTGCCGCCCAACATTGGCGTACCCGGCTTCTTTCCCCTCCGGAAAGCACCGTTAAGCCTAGTGCTTACGGTGCTTTCTTTTTTGCGCATGCTGCAATGCCCCTCTGACGGAATATTGATCTTCCATATTGCTGACGGCGACGAATATCACCCAGCGCCAGCGTGTGAATGCTCAGGAATTTCTGGGCGTCACTCGTGGCTCCGGCGACTCGTTACTTGATTCGTCCTTGAGTTTCCTGGGAATGATCGGTGCCAAGTGAGACAACGCCTCCTCTTTCCAAGCAAAGGACACGTCACACATAAGTGTGCCACATGCGATGATTCGTATAACTTTGCGAATGATCAAGCCGCCTACCAGCATCGCAGCGAAAGCAATCAATAACGTGTTTGTGAAATTGCATTGTCGATTGGACCCGAATACAAACCCAACCATTCCGCACGCGAAAGAAATGTAATACTGGCTGAAACCAAAGACGCTAAAGGCGCGAGGCTGTACCGGGTGGCGGATCTGTTCACAACACAACGGACTCTTGCACTTGATAGTCAATAGCGAGCATTGAACGTTGTCTAGTATCTCGTTATCACAACCACACTGCGAACAACTCAGATAGTGGGCGTAGCGCTTCTTCCCGTAAGTATTGAGATAAAGGCAGCCGATCGGTAGAGCGCAGAAGAACGAGACTACGAGAATCCAAATGAGATCGCTCATCACTCGTCCCGCTCAAACTTGTTATCGAGCCCTAATCTCCGAACAACGCTCGGCTGTAGAGGCCGTAGTCGATTAGGTCTATGTCTTGATCGAAGTCGAAGTCGTAGCAACCGCAGCCGCTTGGAATCTGACCATCGCTGGCCGGGCCGGTAAAGCAGTTGGCGAATATCGGATAGGTGCCGGGTGATGCGTTGCCTTCGATCGGGCACTCGCATTCGTCCGGGACGTTGTTGCCGTTCTTGTCGATGCTCTCGCCGAACAAGACGTCGCAGTCGTCAGGCATACCGCTGTCGTTGCAATCAAACTCGCACGCATCAATCTGATCGTTGAGGTTGCAGTCGTACGCCGAATCGATCGGAATCTCGCACTCGTCGATGATGCTGTTGCCGTCGCAGTCTATCGCGAGGCCTTCTTCGATTTCGCAACGATCGATGTATCCGTTTTCGTTGCAGTCGGTGTAGATTTCACCGTCGATGTCGCACTCGTCGGGCTTACCATTGTTGTTGCAATCGGGGTATTCACCGGACTCGACATCGCAACTGTCGATGACGCCGTTTTCGTTGCAGTCGGTGAAGTCACCAAACTCCAAGTCGCAATCGTCCGGAATACCGTTGGTGTTGCAGTCGCCAATCTCCGGGTCGGCTGCGTCGCATTCATCCGGAACACCATTGTCGTTGCAATCGAAACCTGTCTCGCCGTTCAGATCGCACTCGTCCGGTTCATTGTTGTTGTTGCAGTCATTGCTGGTACCAGCCGCAACGTCGCAATCATCGGGAATACCATTCTCGTTGCAGTCGGGATTGCCGAAGAAATCGCACTCGTCCGGGCGATTGTTCTCGTTGCAGTCTTCGCTCGTGCCAGCCGCTATGTCGCATTCATCGGGCGTCTGGTTGTTGTTGCAATCGAACGAAATCTCAGAGAACAGGTCACACACGTCGAGGTAACCGTTGTCGTTGCAATCGCTGCTGGTGCCAAAGACGATGTCGCATTCGTCATACACACCATTGCCGTTGCAGTCGCCAACTTCGGGGTCGATCTCGCACTCGTCCGGCGTTCCGCTTTCATCGCAGTCGGTGCTGGTGCTGCCATTGATGTCGCATTCGTCGGGCACACCGTTGACGTTGCAATCGATGCCGATGTTCTGCGCCACGTCGCAACGATCCGGCACACCGTTTTCGTCGCAATCGTTGTCTTCGCCCGATTCGATGTCGCATTCATCGGGGATGTCGTTGCCATTGCAGTCTGCCGCAGAACCAGCCGCCAACTCGACGTCGTCATCGACTTCGTTGTTGTTGCAGTCGGTGGTCTCCGGCGGATCGACCGTTCCTCCGCCGCCTCCACCTCCGCCGCCCGGGGGTGGTGGGGGTGGAACTTCGGGTAGGCCATTGGTCCCAGGATCGGGCGGACC
>BQJS01000265.1 GCA_021604825.1 Phycisphaerae bacterium
CCGCAATTTCGGCGGCAAGGGTATGGTACCCGGATTTGCGCACTTACCCTGGCGCGGGCCCGTCTCATCGACATTCGTCGCGCATTGATTACCTGCGACGCGGATAACTTAGCTTCAGCGCGCATCATTCGGAAAAACGGCGGCGTGTTCGCCGGCGAAGACGAATCGCCGCGATCGCGAAAACTCGTTTCGCGGTACTGGGTCGAATTGGAGTAATACGCATGCGTGTCATTGTCACCGGGGCGAGTAAAGGCATTGGCCGTGGCATCGCCACGTATCTCGCGATGGACGGTTTCGAAGTCGCCGTGCTCGCGCGGTCTAAGGACATGCTCGAAGACGTCCGTCAAAGTATTGAAGCGCAAGGTGGAACCTGTTTCGCCACCGCCTGTGACATCCGCGATCCGGACGAAACCGCATATGCGGTCGCCGCCGCGGCCGAAGGCCTCGGTGGTGTGGACGCGATCATCAACAACGCGGGTATTGTCACGCGTAAATCCGCAATCGATCTTTCCGTGGAAGAATGGCGGGCCATGGTCGACACCAACATCAGCGGCGTGTTCTTTGCCGCACGTGCCGTGCTTCCACGCTTCCACGATCAAGGGCACGGTCACATCATTAACGTCTCGTCCATCTCCGGAAAAGTCCCGCTGCCCGGCGGCAGCGCGTACGCCGCAACGAAATTCGCCGTGACCGGATTCTCACAATCGCTCTTTCAAGAAGTACGCGACTTCGGTGTGAAAGTCACCACCATTTTTCCGGGGTCCGTCGATTCCGCGTCGCACCGCCACGATCCCGCGGCCAGCCACGACTGGAAAGTCTCGCCCGAAGAAGTCGGCCAGGCCTGTGCGGCGGTGCTGCGTACGCCCGCCGGAACCGTGATCAGCGAAGTCGAAATTCGGCCTTTGGGACGCCCACCCCAGAATTGAAGTCATGTCACATCTGTCACCTCTTATTATTGTTTTTATGATTATTATAGATATTCGATTCTCGCTTTAAGCCTTTACAGTGAAATAATTTGCGGATATACTTGTAGAGTGATTAGTGACGAATAGAGCAGTCGTTCGGGGAAGGAGCGCGTTCTGTTCCAATTTGGAGCACGGTCGGCTTAAGCGTATGTGGCAAAATCGTTTAGCACCCATCTACCTCCCTCCCCAAGACCAAAGCACTCGGTTGATGGAACCGTACTTGACTTCGCATTCCTAGAGGCGTACGTTAGCCGAATTTATTGTTCGGCCAAGTTGGCCGATAGAGCATATAGAGTGTCCGTGGAATGATGAGTGGGCGGATATTTCTTCACCTGGCAAAGCACTCATAGAATGAAGTTGGTGAATGCAATCTACAGTTGCTAGCGAGGACGATACACCGCTTCCTCCTGCGATCGATCGCCTCATTCCTCTCGTGGGTGCCCGCATAGGATTTCACAGCCTTGCGAGCGCGCGCATTCTGTTTTCATCCTCCGACTCAACCCAGAAGAGCCACCGTTCACACGGTGCGTACGAACGCTGACCATGCCGACTGCAACGACTGAGCTAACCCGATCCGAAACCACCACTGCGGGCCCGATCATCAATGACATTGTGATCAAGGTCGCCACGGAAAATGGATCGGGAAGTCAATCCTCCAATCTTATTCTCCTTCGCGCGATCTTCAATATGGGCATTCCCGTCAGCGGCAAGAATTTATTTCCTTCGAATATTCAAGGATTGCCCACGTGGTACACCATTCGCGTAAACGAAGACGGATGGTTGGCGCAACGCAACCGCGTTGACATGATGGTGGCGATGAACGCCGCGACCGTGGTCGACGACCTAGCCGAATTGGCGCCGGGCTCAACCATCATTCTGAACGAGAACCTTTCGCATTTCGTCACGCGCGACGATTTGAACGTACATCTTGTACCGTTTAATACGCTGGTCAAAGACATCGTGAAGGATGCGAAACTCGGCAAGTTGGTCGTAAACATTTTGTATGTTGGTGTTGTCGCGTGGGTATTGGGCATCGACATGGAAGCGCTGGAACAAGGCGTGGACTGGCAATTCGCCGGCAAAGCGAAAGCGGCCGAACTCAACAAAAAAGCATTGCAACACGGCTATGAATGGGCCCGGGCGAACTTGCCCGCGAAAGAACACTTCGCCCTGCGGCCATCGACCGCCGCAAACGGTCAAATTTTAATCGAAGGCAATGAGTCGGCCGCGTTGGGTTTGTTGTTCGGCGGCGTCACGTTCGCGGCCTGGTATCCCATTACGCCGAGCAGCAGCTTATGCGAATACCTCGCCGACCACATGAAAAAACATCGACACGATCCCGAAACGGGTAAAGCGTCGTACGCCATCGTGCAAGCCGAAGACGAACTCGCCTCCATTGGTATGGTCGTTGGCGCCGGGTGGACGGGTGCACGTTCGTTCACCTCCACGTCCGGGCCGGGCATATCGCTGATGGCGGAAATGGTGGGGCTGGCCTACTTCGCCGAAGTTCCGCTGGTCGTCGTCGACGTTCAACGCATGGGCCCCAGCACCGGACTGCCGACGCGTACATCGCAAGGCGACATCGCCAAAGCGTATCAATTGTCACACGGCGACTGTAAACACGTGCTGTTGATTCCCGGCAGTGTCAAAGAATGTTTTGAGTTTGCGTACGAGTCCCTCAACGTCGCCGAAGAATTTCAAACACCGGTCTTTCTCATGACCGATCTCGACCTCGGAATGAACAAAGCCCTTTCCGAACCGTTCGAATATCCCGAAGAGCCCATTCGGCGCGGCAAGGTGTTGACGGCGGAAGATTTGGACCGGGTCGGTGAATTTGCGCGGTATCGCGACGTAGACGGCGATGGCGTTTGTTACCGGACATTGCCCGGCACCAATCACGACAAAGCGGCGTACTTCACCCGCGGCACCGGGCATACCGAGACCGCCGGCTATTCGGAAAAAGCGGACAACTGGGAACGCAACATGGACCGGTTGACTCGGAAATTCGATACGATTCGGGATTCCGTACCGCAACCCATTACCGAGTTGTCCGACAACGCCAGCGCCGGGGTCATGGCCTACGGATCGAGCGACGCCGCGGTTCAGGAAGCCCGCCATCACCTGGCAAAGAGCCATGAAATGGATCTTTCGTACTGCCGCATCCGTGCATTGCCGGTCAATGGTCACGTGCGTTCGTTCATCGAACAACACGAAACCGTGTATGTCGTCGAACAAAACCGCGATGGCCAAATGACCGCCATCCTTTGCGCGGAATACCCGGAACTTGCAGCGCGATTGGTCAGTGTCGTTCATTACGACGGCATTGCCATCGACGCTGAAACCATAATCAATGGCATCATTGCTTCAGCCGATCGAGGATAGGGACCACGGATGACCCCAACTACCGTTTCCGCCCAAAAGACCGCCCAAGAGACCGGGCCAAAGAAAAACCGCATCGGCCTTACGATGCAGGACTACAAAGGGGCTGCGTCCACCCTCTGCGCCGGTTGCGGCCATGACGCCATTACAAGCTCAATTGTAAAAGCGTTCTTCGAGATGGACGTCCCGCCGCATCAAGTCGCTAAACTGAGCGGCATCGGCTGTTCGAGCAAGACCACCAATTATTTCTTCAACACGTCACACGGATTCAATTCCGTCCACGGACGCATGGCCACCATCGCGACCGGTACGGCCATCGCCAACCGCAACCTCATCAACATCGGCATCAGCGGCGACGGCGATACAGCGTCGATCGGTCTCGGCAATTTCTGTCACATGATTCGCCGTGAAATTCCGATGGTCTACATCTTGGAGAACAACGGCTGCTACGGATTGACCAAAGGCCAGTTTTCCGCGACCGCCGACAAGGGGTCCCACAAAAAAGGCGGCGACGTCAATCCCAACATGCCCATCGATTGTTGTGCGTTGGCGATCGAAATGGGGTGCGGATTCGTCGCCCGGTCGTTTTCCGGCGATCCCAAACAGGTGCGGACCTTACTCAAGGCGGCCATTGCGCATGGCGGCACAGCCTTGGTCGACATACTTTCACCCTGTGTGACCTTCAACAATCACGAGGGATCGACGAAGTCGTATTCCTATGCGAAAGCGCACGAAGATCCGTTGCACGACATCGATTTCATTCCGAGCTACGAACAAATCGAAGTCGACTATGAAGCCGGCGCCATGCAAGTGGTAACCCTGCACGACGGATCGGCGATTACGCTCCGAAAGCTGGAACTCGATTACGACGCAACGAACCGTTCGAGTGCACGAAAACTGCTCGAAGCCGCGCGCTACGAAGGGTTGTTCTACACCGGATTGTTGTACTACAACGAGAAGAGTTCAACCATCCAAGACAACCTCAATTTGGTGAACGAACCCCTCGCCACGTTGCCCGAATCGATGATCTGTCCGGATCAGAAAGTGTTTGACGAAATCATGGACTCGTTCCGCTAGTCCGGTCCCCGTCTTGTTGACCCCCATGCACGGGGGTATACTTTCCCCCATTCAAATTCGGCATTCCCGTACGCCATTCGTCCGGTCGTGTCGTCATCACCCATACACCCGGAGTAATCATCATGGTGGAAAACGTCGCCATTATTGGTAGTGGTCCAGCCGGATACACCGCCGCACTGTACGCCGCACGCGGCAATCTATCCCCCGCATTGTTCGAAGGGGAATTCAGCAAAGACATCCTGCCCGGCGGTCAACTCATGACGACGACGGAAGTGGAAAATTATCCCGGCTTCCCCGAAGGCGTAACCGGACCCGACTTAATGGCGTTGTTCAAAAAACAAGCCGAACGGTTCGGGACGCGCATTATCTCCAAGACCATCACCAAAGTGGATTTCTCCGGGCGTCCGTTAAAGCTGTATAGCAACGACGAAGTGTTCGAAGCCAAAACGGTAATCATCTCGACCGGCGCTGACGCCAAATACCTCGGTCTGCCGTCCGAGGAGAAATACATGAACAACGGCGTGTCCGCATGCGCGACCTGCGACGGCGCGTTGCCACGGTTTCGGAATCAACCGCTTGTGGTGGTCGGCGGCGGCGACACGGCTATGGAAGAAGCGCTGTTTCTGACC
>BQJS01000266.1 GCA_021604825.1 Phycisphaerae bacterium
GTGCGGCGCACAGCGGGCAAACGGTTTTGTTGAGTTACTTTTTTTTGCCGCCGCTTTGCTTCGAAGGCTTTTGCGGTGATTTGGGCGACTTACCTGCCATTTTTCGTTCTCGCTTCTTCTAGGACACCCACTATGGGAATCCTTACAACAAAATCTTACCACATTGCTATTTTTTTGCAACAACATTTTTTTAGCACGCCGGATCATTTGGCGCTCAACCACCCGGCGACCGAAGCATCGACGCCAACAACAACGTCACCACCGCCCCGGCGGCCGCGAATCCCGCAAACGCCAACGTCGAATACCCGATACCTGAGGCCAAGACGACACTCGAACCAAGAATCAGCGCCGCGATGACGATCCCAATCGCGATGCGGCTGCCCGCGCGATCGGTTACCCGCGCAATCTTCCCAAGTTCCTCATGTTCGAGCTGAACCTTCAGTTTGCCGCGCCGTGCCAGCCCCACGAGGTCGTGAACGTCCTGCGGGAGGTTCCGCGCCAACCGGACAAACGCCAGTCCTTGCCGTTGCATGTCCAACGCGATTGCCTTGGGGTCATACCGTTCCGCAATGATGCGCTCCACGTACGGCTGCATGATGGGAATGATATCCAGGTCCGGATCAAGCGTACGGGCCGTCGACTCAATGGTCGCCAAGGACTTCAAAAGCAGCGAAAAACGGGGCGAAAGTTGAAGTTGGTGCCGGTGCAGGATTTCCGTGAGCGTCTCAATGGTCTCGCCCAGACGGCCGCCGCCGATGACCGTGCGCGCGCGAAATGCGATAAAGTCCGAGACCTCATGCTCCAAACCAACCGGATCTTGAGCGTCCCGCGTCGTCGTCAGCATTAGCAACGACCGGACACAGGCACTCGCGTCTTCTTCGAATACCGAGCGAAGCAGGTCCACCATCGATGCCGCGTCGCCCCGTTCGAGATGGCCCACCATCCCGAAGTCGAGGAACGCGATCACATTGTCCCGCATCACGAAGATGTTGCCCGGGTGCGGGTCCGCATGAAACAGCCGGTGCTCGAAGACCTGCCGGTTGATCATCTCGCACCCAATTGCCGCGACCTGTTTCGGATCGCAATTGCGCTCCGGGAACCGGTCGACACTGTCCACGCGGATGCCATCGACCCAATCCATCACAAGAATTTCGTCGTTGCTAATGTCCCGATACACTTCCGGCACGAACACCATCTCGGTATCGGCGAAATCCGCCGCAAATCGCTCGATAATTGACGCCTCGATGGTGAAGTCCAATTCGCGGAGAATCGATCGTTCAAATTCGTCCACGGTACCCACCGGGTCCATCCAGTCGAAATCCTCGACGTGTTCCACCACCCATTCCGCGATCGACCGAAGCAGATTCAAGTCCGACCGCACAACCCCGTAGACTTGCGGCCGCTGCACTTTCACCGCCACCGAGGCCCCATCGTGGAGCCGCGCACGGTACACCTGGCTCAGCGACGCCGACGCAATTGGCGTTTGATCAAACTCAGCATAGACCTCTTCCAGCGGACCCCCGACCGCGCGCTCCAACGCGGCCTCAATTTCCTTGAACGATACCGGCGGCACACGGTCCTGGAGCACACTTAGTTCCATCGCAATCGCGTTGCCGACGATTTCCGGCCGCGTACTGAGAATCTGACCAAACTTTACGAAGGTTGGCCCCAACTCCGTCAACGCCGCCCGCAACCGCGCGCCGATGGTTTCCGGCGCCGATTTCGGTTCCTCCTGGCCCAGCAACCGACGCGCCATTCGAGTGGGAAGACTTCCCGAGATCCCAAGGCGTTGAATCGCGTCCGCAAACCCATGCTTAACAAGGATTTGAACGACTTCCGCCAACCGTACGGCATTGCCTACACGCCGGGAGAGGATTCGATAGGAGACCAAATCGGTATACCTTCTAATTCAGACAGTTCGGCGCATGGTAAACGAGGATCAAGCGTTGCGCAACGCTGTACAAAATTGTGCACGTAACCGGGACATAACATGCCGTGTACAAAATCGAACAGAAACCCCACCAATCCTAAAAACCATAAGATGTGTCATACCAACATGTTATATGAACAACGAAGCCTTGGCACGCCGCGTGCTCTATACATGCCCAACGTTCACAGGAGCAAACGCTCCTATCGGGGACATAACGGGTTACAGCAAATGCCTTGCGGAAGGCGGATGCAGCGGAAAGGGAAGTGAAATGAGCGGCACCATCGCGACAAAGTCTCGGATCGAAATGCTATTTCTCACCATGTTCAAAGGCCACAGCCTGTTCTTCACGACACGCCGGCCGCGCCTCCTACTGATGGGCGTGATTCTCTACGATACGACCTGGGTGCTCTTACCCGGCGCGTAATCGCGATCACGCCGGCCGACGCATTGCGGTGTCGGAATCCCGTTCATCTTCGTCGGATTCGTCTTCTGGATCGTCTGGATCGGATCCCGGAATATACGCGCCACCAGAAACGACCAATTTCATCGCTTCCTCAACCGAAATGTTGAGGAACGTTACTTCGTCCGGCGGCAAGTACACCAGATAGCCAGACGTCGGGTTCGGTGTGGTCGGTACAAATACGGCAATCAATTCCTTGTCCACGGCACGCTGTACGAGACCTTGTTCAGCGGACGTGACGAATGCAACCGCCATCAATCCCGGCCGCGGATACTCAACGAGACACACCCGCTGGAAGACCGCGCCACCCCGATCGAAGAACACATCGCGAATTTGCTTGACGGCACGGTAGATTCGGCTGATGAGGGGTATGCGCGCGAGGATCCGTTCGCCCGATCCGATTAGCCGGCGCCCCAATAAGTATTGAGTCAAGATTCCCGTCAGCAAGAAAATGATAACCACCATCACAATGCCGATACCGGGCTGGTAATTGAATTCCGTCAGAAATCCTAGCCACGAGATACGCCCGCCTAGACTGCGGAGATACCCCAGCACGTCCCTTGCGAGCCGTTCAATGCCCAAGACCGGGTTGTTGATGAGCAGCCGCACCACCCACACCGTGACGATGAGGGGAATCCACGCCAGCAACCCTGTGATGAAGTAGCCAAACACAGTGCGTCGAACGTGTTGAATTACGCCGGCAAGACCGCTTTTACGTGATCGAACTTTGAGCACTGGATGACTCTTCCTTCGGTTGAATATCCAAACGAATGCGCGCCACGACATTGCCCCCGCCTTCAAGTATCGTCATGCGAAAACCATTGTACGTAATAACATCCCCTGTCTCGGGAATACGGCCGGCGTGACGCATCACCCAACCGCCGACCGTTTCGATCGTGTCGTCTTGCAAATCAATTTCCATGTAGGCCGCGGCTTCCACCAAGGGCATTCGCGCATCAATGATGTAGGTGTTTCCACCGATTTTACGAATGAGCCGCTCCTCAGGATCGTGCTCATCCTCAATTTCCCCAAAAATCTCTTCCAGAATGTCTTCCATCGTCACGATGCCGTCCGTACCGCCGTACTCGTCGATCACCACGGCCAAATGCTGTTTTTCCCGTTTCAAGTGTTCCAGCAAGTCGTCCAACTTCATGGAATCCGGCACTTGATGCGCAGGCCTCATGAATCTATCCCATTCCGGGTTCTCGGGTTCCGTGTCCGCCAAAATATCGTACGTATTGACGATACCCACGATGTTATCGATGCTTTCCTCGAAGATCGGGATTCTCGTATGCCCCGTCTCCGCGGACAAAGAAAGCAACTCATCCCGGCTGGCGGAACTCGGCAATGCATTCACTTCGATTCGAGGGCGCATAATTTCCTTCGCATGCGTCTCCTGCAACCCGATCACCGAATGAATCATTTGCTGCTCTTCCGGTTCGATGGCGCCATGATCCGCCGTCTCGTCCACCAGCGTTCGCACATCCTCGCGCGACGACATCAACGGGCTCAGATGCCGTTCGCTGCCCCCAACAATGCGGAGCACCCAACCCGTCAACCAGGAGACCGCAATGACTAAGGGGTAAAACATGTAGAACAGCACGCGCATCGGCGAGATCAACGCAAGCGTTAACCGGTTTGGATGGGTACGGAAAACACTCTTGGGCAGGATTTCCGAAAAGATGAGAAACGCCGGAGTCGCAATTATGATAGCCATCACCGCTACGATAGCGTCCGCGTCCGCCCCCACCAACTGTTCCAACCCGCGCGTAATCGCGATTGTCCCAATGACCGTCGAAACGTTATCGCCAAGCAAGAGTAACGTCAACATTTGATGGGGCCGATCCATGAAATACAACAGATGCACCGCACGAGTCGAACCTTCGTTCTCCGCGAGATACCGAATGCGAATCGGATTGCACGATACGAATCCGGTTTCAAAACCCGCAAACACTCCGTGCGAAACGACGGACATCAAAAAAACGCCCAGCAAGAAAAACGGATCGGCTAGAAATGAAAAATCCATTTCTATACGCCCTCCTCATCCGGACGGTCTATGACGCGTACGCGCAACGTGGATACTCGCGTGCCCTGACATTCCTCGACGACAAACTCCGCGCCGTTCGTCTCCAATCGATCGCCGACCTCCAAAATCTTGTCGAAATGCCCCATCAAATAACCCGCGACCGTTTCGTGCTCCGTATCTTCGAATGGCAATTCCAGCAACGCGCTCAATTCGTCGAGCGGGAGATTCCCTTCAACATGAAACGCATCACCACCAAGTTTTCGATACGGCAACGTAGACTCTTCGTTTTCCTCATGGATGTCACCGACCACTTCTTCCAGTGCGTCGTGCAGCGTCGCAATGCCTTCCGTGCCACCATACTCATCCACGACAATTGCGATGTGAGCGCGCCGTTGGCGTGCTTCGGTCACGAACTGCCGAACGGTCATGGTCTCCGGCGCAAAGAATGCGGATCGCATCAGATCACTCAATTTTGCGTCCGTTTCCCCGCGTGTAATGTTGGGCAACAAATCCTTCATCACAACCACACCACAAATATGATCCAGGTCTTCGTCGAACACGGGCATCCGGGAAAACGCGTTCTCACGAAACGATTCCAACGCATCGGCAA
>BQJS01000267.1 GCA_021604825.1 Phycisphaerae bacterium
GGACGGTTTGTCCGCCTGACGTCGATGCGCAAGATGACGGTGGGCATGTGTTTTACGGCCACACCGTTTCTCGTGACGGCATGGTGTGAAAGCCGTATTCAGAGTGGCGTCACACCACATATCGCGTGGCAACTACTGGCCTATCTGCTGCTAACCATCGCCGAGGTCATGGTGGCCATCACCTGCATGGAGTTTTCATATACCCAGGCCCCAAAACGCATGAAGTCGCTCGTCATGTCCCTGTTTTATCTCTCGATCTCGGCAGGAAACCTGTTTACCGCAGGAGTCAATCAGTTCATCCAAAACGCGGACGGCACCACGAAGCTAGAAGGCGCGGCCTATCACCTCTTCTTCGCGGGATTCATGGGCGCCACTGCGTTGCTATTCGCCATCTATGCGTATTTTTACGAAGAACAGTATATCGTCCAGGATGAAGCTGAGACCTAAGCTAGGCCTTCTTGCTCTCCACGAAACCGTATTAATCAAGCACGATTCAAATGCCCGGAATATCAGGTGTCTGGTATTCTACGTGGACACTGCGGGAGGAACATCACGATGAACAAAAAGCTCGCGAGTTCGGCCACGTTCGCATACACCAAGAGCCAGGCGCTGTTTGATCGCGCCAACAACGTCATTCCAAATGGCATCTACGGTCATTTCAATCCGGTATCGTACAAACCGGCCGGCACCTATCCCCACTATTGCGAACGTGCGGACGGCGCGCGCTTTTGGGATGTAGACGGCAATGAGTACATCGATTATATGTGCGCCTACGGCCCAATGATCCTGGGCTACGGCAACGCCGTGGTCGATGAAGCGTTCCAAAAACAAATCGCGCTTTCCGACACGTGCACCCTCGCCTCTCCGGTCATGATCGATCTCGCCGAGTACTTGGTGGATATGATCCCCGCCGCGGATTGGGCCTACTTCGCGAAGAACGGCGCTGATGCAACCAATCTAGCCGTCCTGATCGCGCGCGCAGCGACCGGTCGCAGCAAGATAATCGCGATCGCGGACGGGTACCACGGCTCGACGCCGTGGATGCTGGCCAAAGGCCGGGCGGGCGTCCTCGAATCCGACCACGCAAATGTCATTCGAATTCCGTGGAACGACGTCCCAGCGCTCGAAGCGGCACTCGACGAACACTCCGGCGATGTCGCCGCGTTCATCAGTTCCCCGTATCATCACCCGGCGTTTGCGGATAATGCGATGCCTGCGGAGGGTTACTGGAATCGCGTCCACACCGCACTCAAACGTCACGACGTGGTGTCCATCTGCGATGACGTGCGCGCCGGGTTTCGGATCGATATGCGCGGCTCAAACGAATACTTCGGGTACACGCCCGACCTCATCTGCTATTGCAAGGCAATTGCGAATGGCTACCCTATCTCCGCGCTCGTGGGCACAGACCACTTAAAAGAAGCGGCCGGCGCCATCTTCCAAACCGGGAGTTTTTGGTATTCCGCCGGCCCCATGGCCGCGGCACTGGCCTGCCTCAAAGAACTCAACCGCATCGATGCGCCCGCGCTCATCATGAACACCGGAAAGAAAGTGTTCGACGGGATGGTGGACATCGCTAAAGGCTATGGGCATGAACTGAAAGTCACGGGCATGCCTTCGATGCCGTACCTTCGCACCGTGCACGACGACGGAATTAACTTCCATCAGGAATTGTGCGGGGAATGCACCCGTCGCGGGCTGTTTTTAACGTCGCATCACAACCTTTTCGTGTCGGCTGCGCACACCGATGACGACGTGCAACGGACGTTCGAAATATTTGACGACGCATTGAAAGCGCTGACGTAACCGCGCGCGCGGATGCTGAATCGTGTTCGTCTAGTTTCTAGGAGACGCGTCCGTATGGGCGAGAATAAATTCGACGATTGGCGTGGAATCTTCCAGACTATGCGGGTGATGTCCAACCCCGGGTTTGGAAATCACCGTAATCTCGCCGCCGAGTTTTCGATAGCGCTCTTCCAATATTGCCGTGTTCTCCGCAACGGGGACGACATCGTCATCCGCACCCACGACATGCAACAACGCGATTCCCGCCTTCGCGAGCCCTTCGAGATTGTCGATTGGGTTGCCGGAGAACGTTAGCGCGGCGTCTTCCGAAAGTCCGTAGACTTTCCGGCATTGAATCCAATCACTGGGTGAACCCTTTCCCGCGCCCAAACCGCCGGGCCAACTTTTAAAATCGAGCACCGGCGCGTCGGCATAGATACACGCAACTTTATCGGGATTGGCGATGGCCCAGTTGTAAATAATCAGTCCGCCCCGGCTCATGCCTTCGAGCACAGGCTTCTCGCCAAATCCGTACTGTGTCGTCATGTGGTCGTAAAAATCGTTCCAATACCCCACCGCTTCTGGATTTCCAAACAGGGCTGCAACATCCGCGTAGGCGACGTGGAAACCCCACTCCAGCAAAGCCAAATCCGTTTGCGGTTCATGGCCCCAAAATCGTGCCCGCCATATCCAGGGCCTTCCCGGCACCGAATTCTCGGGGCATACCACCTTGCAGTCGCGGCCGCCGAATTCGAACTCGTGCAGCGCAAAGCCGTGCCACGACGCAGGCTCGCCGGGAAAGGTGCACATATCCGCCTGGGCGGAGAAACACACGGACAGCACGAGCAACGGGCAAAGCAAGTAGATCAGTTTCATTTTATAGCCTACGTTATTGCACAAAGGATTGGCGATGGATTTAACCAGAGTACGTTTGGCGTTTCAATACGGCTCAATTGACCCTCAAGCGTTTAATGGCGTACCGTCCATTGGGCTCTCGGGTGGAATTCTTCCCGAGCACAGAATCGGAGGATGGTCGATTGCCGAAGAACGTGATTGTGGTCGCTGGCGACCGATGCGTGGATCAGCTCATTCGCGAAATTCCTGCATCGAGCAAAGTCTCGAACAAAGACGTCAACCTTCGAAATTGGCAACTTAAGCCCGGTCAACGGTCATGCGAATTGCCGGGCGGTACAGACTTGCTGGCTGATTTCATCGGCGCAGCCTCGCCTGAATCCCGCGTCATTCATCTCCCGACCAAACAACCGCAACGAGCACTCCGATCCGTTATCCATGTCGCGGCATTTGATAAGTCGCCGGAGGAAAAGCGCAAGAAGAAGAAAGACCGGATTCGGATAGTCCGCGTGAATCGTGTAGGCGGTTTCCAAGCCCCTGACGGGAAAACCAGTGGAATACCGACATGGGAGGCGAGGGATAACGATGCCGATCTTGTGGTGCTCGATGATCCTGGTAACGGATTTCGGGATGCGGACAACGAGAAAGCGTGGCCCGGCGTCTTTCGCTCTCGGAGCAAGAACAAACCTACGATAATCCTAAAGACCGCCCGTCCGCTAGCGCAGGGAGGGCTCTGGGATGAACTCGCGAAAAAACATTTGAGCCGCTTGATCGTCATCATCGATGCGGATGACCTTCGTGAAGAAGGCGCAAACATCAGCAAGGGATTGTCGTGGGAGCGAACGGCGTTAAATTGCGTGTGGGAATTGGAGCATGGACTCCTGGCGAACAGCATCGGTAAATGTCCCCATGTAATTGTCCGCTTCGGGTTGGACGGCGCACTATACCGCCACAAGCAACGTGGCGGATTCACATCCGAACTGTTTTATGATCCCAGCAGCATCGAAGGTGATTTTTGGAACAAACTCGAAGGTTCGATGGTCGGCCTGAACGCGGCGTTTACCGCGACCATTGCACGGGACGTCGCGAAGCGCGGGCCGCGCGGCATCGCCGGCGCGATACCGGATGCAATTGAGCGATCTCATCTCTTGCGCCGACTGGGCTTTGGCAATGCGAATGAGCGCGATCCGAGCGAAGAACAACCTCAATACCCCATCAACGCCTTGTTCAGCGAGGCGTGTGATTCCAGCTATATCGCGCGGGTATCCGTGGACCGGCCGACATTTGCGTTTGTCGGCGGCACGGACGCGTGGAGCATATGCGATGACCAATGCGGCAGCCAATTGAGTGAATTCGCCAAAGCCTTGGTCATCGATGGGAAAGTCGCGAAACTTGATACCGTTCCGCGGGCGGAGTTTGGAAAGCTCGAAACGATCGATCGGTCCGAGATCGAAAGTTTCCGCGCCGTGCGTACACTCATGGACGAATACATCAACACGGAAAACCCGCCGCGGCCACTTTGTATTGCGGTCTTTGGCGCGCCGGGATCGGGGAAATCGTTTGGCGTGAGCGAAGTGGCCGAAAGTTTCGGCGGCGCAAGCGGCGAGAGCCCAATTACAAAGAAGGGGCTGACGTTCAACGTTTCCCAATTTGAGCGCCCCGACGATATTGCAAAAGCGTTGCACATGGTACGCGACGTTGTGCTGTCCGGCAAGATCCCGTTGGTCTTTTTCGACGAGTTCGATAGTGCGCTTGAAGGACAACCACTGGCGTGGCTCCAACACTTTTTGATGCCGATGCAAGACGGCACGTTTCGCGACAGAGACGCAATTCACCCAATTGGAAAGGCGATCTTCGTATTCGCGGGCGGCACGTGCAGTTCGTACGCTGACTTTTCGGCGGGGCGCGTATTCAACAAAAATCCCGAACTCCAATTTCAGAATGTGAAAGGCCCGGACTTCTTGAGCCGTTTACGCGGCCACGTCAATATCGCCGGCCCAAACCCCGTGGCGGACACCGATACGCAATCCCGGTTGCGGCGTGCGGGACTGATCCGTTCGTTCATTGAACGCACCGCGCCCCAAATCCTCGACGGCGACAAAGCCGCCATTGACGAACACTTGGTGTACGCGTTGCTACATGTATCGCGGTATAAGCACGGCATTCGTTCGCTCGAATCGATTTTCGATATGAGCCGCTTGGCCGGTCTCAAACAATTTCAATCCGCCGCGTTACCGCCGAAGGGTCAACTCGATATGCACGTTCCCGCGCAGGAATTCTTTGAAATCCTCCGCCTGGGTCCGAGCATCGATGGC
>BQJS01000268.1 GCA_021604825.1 Phycisphaerae bacterium
GACTTCGTTTGTAAAGACGGGCACGGTGGCAACCTATTTACCAAGGCGGAATACAGCGACTTCGCCGTGCGCCTGGAATTCAAACTACCACCCGGCGGAAACAATGGACTCGCGATTCGCTATCCGGGCACCGGCAATCCGGCGTATGACGCCATGACGGAACTTCAGGTGTTGGACGATACCGCGGATGAATACAAAGACCTCGACACCCGTCAGTACCACGGTTCAATTTACGGTGCGGTCGCCGCGCACCGCGGATACCTCCGGCCCGTTGGTGAATGGAACTACCAGGAAGTAACCGTCAAAGGCTCCACCATCAAAGTCGAACTGAACGGCACGGTCATTGTGGATGCCGATCTCAGTCAGGTGACGGAGTTCATGGCGGATAGCGCACATCCGGGAAAAGATCTGAAGAAGGGTCACTTCGGTTTTGCCGGGCACAATGACCCCGTCATGTTCCGCAACATCGCGATCAAGGAATTGAACGACTAAGCGCACTTCCACGGAATGCCTATCCACCCAAATTGACCCGACGAGCATTGAGTCATCCCACAAGGGAGGGCCAGGTTCCACCCTGGCCGGTATTGCGCGGGGGACTCGGCCAAGGTGGAACTTGGCCTTCCCGGCGAGATCGTGTGTTAGATCCGCTTGCCGACTTCTTCCAGCATGACTTCGGTGGCGCCGCCGCCGATGGTGTGGATGCGTGCGTCGCGGGACATGCGCTCAATCGCCGATTCGCGCATATAGCCCATGCCGCCGTGGAATTGGACGCAGTCGTACATCACGCGCTGCGCGTTTTCAGCCGCGAATGCTTTCACCATCGACACTTCCTTCACGCACTCCGCGCCCTGGCTCTCCAGCCACGCCGCGTGATAGAGCAATTGCCGCGCGGCTTCCGTCTCCGCCGCCCGTTGAGCCAAGCGTTGCCGGATGGCCTGCTTGTCCCACAGCGGTGCACCGAACGCCTGACGCGTCCGAACATGGTTTACCGTTATTTCCAGCGCCATCGCCGCTTCACCCACCGCCATCGCTGCGATGATCAGCCGTTCATTCTGAAAGTTGTGCATGATCGAGTAGAAGCCCTTGTTCTTCTCGCCGACCAAATTCTCTTTCGGCACGCGGCAATCTTCGAACGTCAGTTCCGCCGTGTCCGAACACAACCACCCGTGTTTGTCCAGTTTGCGCGAGACACTAAACCCCGGCGTGTCCTTTTCGACCAGAAAGATCGAAATACTCCGGCCTCCACCCGCACCGGCGCCCGTCTTTGCCGCCACGAATACGATATCGCCGTAGTATGCGTTCGTGATAAACGTCTTCGATCCGTTCAACACGTAGTGATCGCCGTCCAACACCGCATGGGTCCGAATCCCCGCGACATCGGACCCCGCATCCGGCTCCGTCACACCGATGGCCGTCATCTTTTCGCCCGATACGATGTCCGGCAGCCAACGTTGTTTCTGGTACTCATTGCCATACCGGACCAAATGCGGCGACGCCATATCGGTATGCACCAACACGGAGATGGCGAATCCGCCGAAGGTGCTTCGGGCCAATTCTTCCGCCAATGCAACGGACGCCAAAACATCCAGCCCGCTGCCGCCGTATTCCTCCGGTATGCGAATGCCGAGGATGCCCATCTCGCCCAGCTTCTTCAGCACTTCGCGCGGCACTTTGCCGTCCGCTTCCCACTGCTCGCCAAACGGAACGACTTCCCGTTCCACAAACTTACGCACCTGGTCGCGCAGCATCTGATGTTCTTCGGTGAAATAAAGGGACTTCGGGGGCATCATTGTAGCCATGATCGATTGTTCTCCGTCACTATCGTTGGGTGCGATGGGTCATGCCGACCGCGCTTCGACACCGTGCAACAAAATATCGGCGTACATCTCGGCGAGTTGTTCAAGCGTGAGATCGCCCTCGCCATACCAGTCCAGCGTCCAGTTCATCGCGCCGAAAATGAACAGCCGCAACACACGTAGATCCACACCAGCGCGTAACACACCGTGGACTTGCAGTTTTTCCAGCAAGCTAACCCATACCGCCTCGTACCGATCCCGCAACACCAGATTGCGCGCTTGCACGTCGCGCGGCGCAACTTTCCAAATCCGGAAATGGGCCGAGGTGTAGTCGCCTTGGCGAAATAACGTATCGAGATGCGCGCTAATCGCCACGCGAAATCGTTCCAACGGTTCGGCGTCCGGCCCCAGTTCGGTTAGCGCGGCTTCCACGCCTTCCAGCACGCGCAAGATTCCCAGGTCCAACACTTCCGCCAGGACATCGTCTTTCGACGCGAAATGGTAGTAGAGACTGCCCACTTTCATGTCACACGCCGCGGCGATATCCCGCTGCGTGGTGCCCGCATACCCTTTCTCACGAAACAGCCGGGCAGCCGCATCCAAAATGCGCAGCCGCGTCGCGGACACGCGCGGCGTTTCTTCTACGGTCGACATAGAGCCCTATTTGAACAAACGTTCGTTCGAATTGCAAGGCTGGCGCTTCGCTAGCACGGATCGCCCTGTGAAATGGACTCAAAAAGCTTCTCCGAAGTGCTAATTCGCACACTTCGGAGAAGCAGTTCCAACCTCAATTGTGGCGAATACTCAATGGTTCGGCGAAGTTCTGACCAACCACGTGCGGGGTGCTGGTGATAGTCCGCCGAAGCTAGGGCGAACCGTTCTCGCGATGCGAACCAACATCCGGACGCTCGGAATGATGAAGAGTGCCGCCGCGGCGAAGTAGACGAAGACGATGCCGACCGCCAGCGGCGGAATCGTGCCGCCGGTGGTTGGTGGCTCAGCCGTCACATGTGGACGGGTCATGTTGTAGAGGATGCACGCCTCGCCCAGCAGCGGCGCGTCGACCGACTTGGAGAGTATCCGGGGGAGAAGCAGCGTACCATCGGGCAGCGGCCACGTGGCGGCAATCATCTGCGCGCTAAGCGGGTACGCGTGATCGAATCGACCATTGGCCCGCGCGGCCCCCAGTCCGAACGCGCTTGCTGCCATCCCGAATCCGCCGATTACCGGCCCGGCATCCATGTCAGCATATTCCCATTCGTTGTTTTCCGCGGTGCGCAGATACTCGCGGAAACCGTGAACGAATCGCCCTTGCACCCAGAACTCTGAATCGTACAACGCGTACCATTCTTTCGCCTTGTCCGGCCAGACGTGCGGTGCGAAGATGCACAAATACGAATTGCCGCTGCCGCGCGAGGGAATGATCGTCAACCCATGACGTGCATCGGCGAGGAACGGGACCATGCCAACTTCGTCGAGTACGCTGCCTTCAAACCCACGAATCGCACGGTCCGCAAACGCGCGGTGATCCGTACCCAAGACCTCGTCCGCGTCGAGAATGCACGCAATCGCCGTCAACACGTCCGCGGGATAGCACTCGTCCGGATAATCTTCGAGCAAGCCGTGCGGCGACGCCTCAATTTCCGCGCTCAAGGTCTCGACCTGATCGCGAATGACGTCGAAATGCGTTGTGCTGCCCGTTAGCCGGTGATGGGTGGTGAATCCGCCGATCAGCAACATGCGATAAAACGCATTCTCCCGGTGCAAATAGTCGTCACCCCAATGGTCGCGTACCCATTTCCCATGATTCGGATCGGCCAACAGGTCGGCCACCGCATCAATTGCGCCTGCCGCGTATTCCTTCGGCGGCGTCGGCGACAACGAAGAGTCGCGTTCCCATTCCTGCTGCAACGCTTCCGTGGCCCAGAGAAAAAACACGCTGCCAAACAACGGCCATTCAGTTTCCACCAAGTCTTCCGTTGTGTGCATGCCGGCGCGTCCGCTCGCAAGCCGTTCAGTCGCCCAACGTTCGTACCGCGGCGCCATTTTCCGATGCGTCCGGAACGCAAATCCATTCGTGTCGACCGTTTCGGGATTGAGTGTGGACAGTTCGTATGCAACGCGAACACCTGGATACAGGAATAGGTACAGACCCAGAAAGAGCAAGAAAACGCTCAAACCCGCGAGCCACCACATACGTCCACGTGTCAATGTCTTTTTCATGGGAAACTCCTTTCAACAATTGGGTTTCAGCCAACTTAATTGGAAATCGTGTGATCCAGAACACGGCGCGCCGCCGTCCAACGGCTGTAGTTCCAATCGCGATACGACGGTTCAACGTTGACCGTCCAACGCTCCGCCAATGCGGATTCGATTAGATCGCGTTGCGCTTCCGACAGATTTCCCAGTCCGTCGATCAACGCGGGTACCGCATCGCCGCTCATTGAGACCGCATACTCGATATCAAAGTCTTCCTGCGCGTTGTCCCGGCTGAGATTGGTGTGCACGATGATTGCTGCGGGGTTGATCGCATGCAGCACAAACACCGCGATAAAGAGCGTGCAGACGAGCACATGCGGGAGAAATGCACGGTTGGGTCGCAACACCGCCAAGCCGAGCATCAGAAACGCGAACGTAATCCAGATGATGGATGTGGCGACGTAGAAGCGCAGCTCGGTCAGGCCATACACCTCGACATACAGCATCAGCCGGTGAAACGCCGAGGCAATAAGTACGCCCATCAATCCCACGTGCAACACCGTCAACGCGTTAAACGCGTGCCGCCCCGCGGATTTCGCCAGCGGAATGAAATGGTCGCTGATCAGCACCATCGCAAATGCGAGCAGTGCCACGGTGGCAATCTCAAAAAAGCCGCGCCGCGCATACTCGGCATACGACGGCCCCGCCGGATCGAGGACGCGTTCGTGACCGCCGAAGAAATACCCCGCTTGGACCCAGATGAACGCTATGAACAACGCGTTTATCGTCGCCAACATGATATTCGCTTCGATGGCGTAGCCCGTGGCGCGCGGTTCGTCGCGCGTCGCACTCAACACGGATGTCGGGCCCGTCGTGAGCGCGAACAACAACGTGCACGCCAACCATCCCCAAAACGCGATCAATCCAATGTGTGTGAAC
>BQJS01000269.1 GCA_021604825.1 Phycisphaerae bacterium
ACCACACTGAATGCAGTAGTTGTCGCGAGCATCGACCGAATTTGAACACTTGGGACACTTGGCTTGGGTTTGCTTCGCGTCGAGCGATACGGGTGCTCCGCCGATCTTGCGGGCAACTGGCGCCGACCTCCTTGGCCGATCGTTGTTTCGTACGCTATGCGTACGCGTGATCGCCGCCAACATCTCCGTCGCCGATTTATAGCGACCTTGCAAGCGCGTGTAACTCATACGAAAGACGTCGTCGAAATAACCCGGTAGATCGGACCGGTCCATACTGGGCAAGTCGCTGCCAGCCGGTCGCGTTCCTGTCAGAAGTTCGTAGAAGACCACAGCACAGCTATACAGATCGCTGCGACCATCCAGATCTCCCCCAGCCCGCTGCTCGGGTGACATGTAGACCAACGTCCCGGCGATGCTCTTGCCCTCGTCCGTCACCAAGCTGCCCGATTGAACCAGCGATGCCGTGGTGACTCCCGTCGCGCGACCCAATCCAAAATCAGTGAGCTTCACATCGCCCGATTGAACATTTCCAACATCACCGCCAGCCAAGCGCAGAAGAATATTCGCCGGTTTGACGTCGCGATGAACCAATCCCGAATCGTGAGCGGCTTGCAAACCTTCAAGCACGCCGCGCATGATGCTTTGCACCGCGACGACCGGCAGTCCGTCGGGATGGTTGTCGATTACCGTTCGCAACGACGGCCCATCGACGTATTCCATAATCATGTACGGTGGATCGGCAAACGGATCGATGTCCATCGCGCGGACAATATTGGGATGACGGAGGCCATGCACGACGACGCCTTCTTGCCGAAAATTGCGCACGTATTGCGGGTCTGTCAGGATCTTGATAGCCACCACCTGGTCGAGTACATGGTGACGGGCACGCCACACCTGACCGAAGCTGCCATGACCGACAACCTCTTCAAGCAGGTAGTTGTTAATCCGATCGTTTTGTTTGGGAAGATTCACATCCACCTCTTCTTGCTAGTCAACCAATACCAATACGACACACACAGCAGAATTCTGATCGACTGAAACGAGACTACAACTGATCCTCGATGTGAGACGCTTGAAAATCGCAAACCAAAAAATTATAGACCGCCGCACAGAGGAATCCAAGCAGCAGCACCATCCATGTCAATGCACCGCTGACACTCCAGTTGGCCAAGTACATCGCAAACAAAACATCGATCGCAACAAGTCCGAACAACAGCAGACCAGCCGCGACATTTGAATCCTGTTTCACAACCCGACCCGTCACGAAGAACGCGGTCCACGGCAGCACCAACACCAGCCCCATCCAAACCAGTACGCCCTTGAGTACCGACCAGATCGTCTCCAATTGCTCCGGGTGCTTGTAGAACCAAAAGGCACTGGCTGCACTCGCCACGACCAAAATCGCGGTGAGCACCTTGCCTCCAACGTATTTACCCAGGGTGGCAAACATGAATTCCTCCAAGAACCACGGAAACATTCGGCCTCAAATTCAACCGATTCCAATGAGAGTTTAACCCACACACCGGCACCGGGCGATTAGAAAGCCCAGCCCATTGTATACCGACATATTCGTGATTTTGGTGCGAATATCCGCACTTTTGTGGCGAATGTGGGAGGTGAATTGGCAACGGACTTCAGACAGCAGGCTGGATGCCCTGAGAGGGGGCTTTCTTGGTATCGCGTTTGACGTCGTACAAGCCCAGGTCGGCTAACCGTACCAGTTCGTCCGGATCGTCTGATTGAACCTCGGCGAGACTTGCGCTTCCGACGCTGATGCTGACCCGACAGTCGGGGTGTTGGATGGCGACGACTTCTGCGAATCGCTGCCTGATTCGATTGGCGAGCTCTTTGGCTTGTTCAGCGTCAACTTGCGGCAACAGAACGACAAATTCGTCGCCCCCATAGCGGGCAGCCACGTCGGATGAACGCAATTCCTGTTCGATGGTCGTCGCAGCCAGTTTGAGAATATCGTCGCCGCGCTGGTGGCCATGGGTGTCGTTGACGGACTTGAACTCGTCAAGATCGATCATCACGCACGCGAGTGGCGAATCATGTCTCCTGGACTCCGCAAATCGCCTCATCAAGACTTCATTGAAATGACGCCGGTTGTATACGCCCGTAAGCGGATCGCGCGAGGCAAGTTCTTGAAGCTGCCTGGTTCGATCCTGGACGCGCTGCTCCAGATACGAGTTGAGCTCGGTGATTTCCAAGTGCTTCTGCTGGAGACGGTCGGCCATCACGTTATAAGCGATCGCCAATTCGCCAATTTCGTCACCCCCGCCAACGTGACACCGGGCGTCGAGTTCGCCGTCTGCGAAACGCGAGATTGACTGTGTCAGAGCAGCCAACGGACGCAACAATCGGAGCACGAGCAGGTAGGCCAGCGGTACTGTCAAACAGATGATTAAGATTGCGATTCCGCTCAGCAACTCCGACGCAGCTCTGACTTCAGCCAGCGTTTGCTCCAACGAATAACCGATGCGGACATAGCCGATCAACTGACCCGACGTTTGCAAGTTGCTGAGGCGGTCGATATCGGCTTCATCCGACGATAGCCGCAGAATTGGAAAGGTGACGTCCAAATAATCTTCATCCGTATCCGAACGGGTCAGACGGACGGGTTGGCCAATGGTCGTATCAGGCGTAACGCCTTCGGTCATAGCATGCTCGTATTTGTGATTCTGCCCTTCGACCGATGTGATCTTGCGTCCTTGATCGTCCATGAACGAAACGAAGAGCAGCGACTTTGACTTCAAGTACTTGGCAGCGAGTGCCCGCAGTGATTTCTCGCCAAGTTCGTAATCGTCCGCTGCTTTGTGCGCAAGCAACGCAGCTTCCTGGCGGCAGTGGTCGGTTTGAATGCGCCGGACGATCAGCGTTGCATGATCCGTCGTGACGCTACCCACGATCACACCGACCGCCAACGCCAGCCCAACCACAAGACAAGTGAATTTGAGTTGTAACCCGGGTCGAGAAACGCGTTGCCACCAAGTCAACTTTTGGCAGAGTGTGCGATCAGGTTTTGGCGGGGTATCTTCGGACATTGATGTCGTAAGTCGCTGTGCCAGCCAATGTTGGATCTGCCCACGGCGCAACGGTGCGACGAAGACAATCCGTAAGCGAACCCGTTACAACAACTGGGTTCAACTCCTGAATATCGACCGATAAACGAGCCTTCTGGAGACGCGGGCGCGAGCGAAGACACAAACGTGGGGTGAATGGACCAGGAACGGATCTGTTCAATGTTGTTGAATTGATTCAGAGCGATGGGACATGCGGCCCGTGATCGGATGGTTTCCCGCCGAGCATGATCCGAAACAGCGGGGGGGCTAAGATGGGTGGCCCACTACTTCAGAGCTGGGGGACTTGATTGCAGGTTTTGAATTGAGTCCCCCACGGCTAAAGCCATGGGCCACCCATCATGCAACGAGTAACGAAGCACTAAGTCTCAGCCGTGTGCTTGCTGTAGGTCACGTCAACGTCCTTGGCACCGGCGCGCGATCGCAAACCGTCCATGGCCTCAGCGACTTCTTTGGCCATCCTGGAGTTGGGAAACTCCTCGGTAATTTGAACGCCGACTTCAAGCGCATCACGCCAACGGTGTTCGCTGACGGCAAATTGAAACTGTGTGCCCAATTGAAGCAACTTGGCTTTGAACACGCTGCGGGCGGTCTTCTCAAGTTCACGGGCTTCTTCGCGCGTCAGGTATGCATCAAGTTCGCGTAGGACTCCGATCGCTTCGTCCACGTCATCCCGACCACATGCGTTCTTCCAAACCGTCAATAGCTCCTGCTTGCGTTTCGCCTTACGCTGATCCAACGCCTCACGAAGCTTGCCAACCCTCGGTTCATCCGGCAATGCGTGGCGGAGACGCTCGATTTCCTTCTCGGCTTTCTCCCAATCGTAGGATTTGAACAACTGCTCGATCATCTGCGACGCCTGATCGAATTTCGTACGCATGGCTTTCAGGCGGGCGTCTTCAATTTCCGTCCGCAGCACCGACGCTTCGTCCGTAAATCCAAAGCGGTTTTCCATCTCATCAACAAGACGAATACCGGCATCCCACGATTCCGTGCGAATAACCGTTCGAATCGTCTCGCGCAGACGATCAATCTCCATCTCGCGATTGGACAGCGACCGCGCCGCGTCGGAAAGCGCACTGTTCTCGGCAATCCTGGCCAACAGGGCACTCTGCTTGAGACTCAACTCGTGCATGTCGCGAAGCTGCCCATATAGGCGAAAAGAGTTCGACTCGATCTTGATTTGCAGGGCTGCGATCACCAAGGTCAGCACACCGACGAGCGCCACAATCGCCCCGCCGAGTACCATCCAAAACTGCTCCATCCCCTCCGAGCGCACCACGCCCAGAACGATCGGCACCAATCCGACCACGATGATCAAGCCACCGGTGAGGTTTGCGACGGCTTGCGTTTTTGCCAATCGGGATGATTTGGTTTTCATGGAGTCGCCTCACAAACGTATGTTTCAATCCCAACCCGTTGATCCCAACTTGGGAGTGTCGTATCCAACCATTGGATCGGTCAGGCTGTTGCCCAAACCTTAATCGCAAGTGCTAAGAAACACGCCACAAATAGACAATGAAAAGTCAGCGCAATGACGCTTCTGCACCGCTTCAATCTAGGGGTGGGGTGGTGTCAAGTCAACAGAATTGCAGCGCCTCACGCGGGGTCGTGGCATTGTGGGCGGTTGCGCGTATTCCCAAATTAGCAGCGGCCAACGCGATGGCACTCACACTGTGTGCGATCATTTTGAAGCGACACTTCGTCAAGCGCTCGCCTTCTCAGCCTTCTTGGCCAAGAGCGCCTCTTCAATGCGCTCATGCTCCTCTGCCTCTAGTCGCTTCTTGATCTCTTGGCGTGCTGTCTCGGCGACGGCTTCGATCTCGCGATTCTTGATGATGAGCTCGTG
>BQJS01000270.1 GCA_021604825.1 Phycisphaerae bacterium
GCTGATCCGGATTGGACGCATACAGGTTCCCGCCCAAGCACAACGCAAACCGAACGTCACCTTTGCTCGCCGCTTCCATGCAAGCCATCGTGTCCATGCCGATGGTGTCAGGCAGTGACACTTTCAAATCTTCCTGGATGCGCTTGAATACTGCATCTTTGAGTTTGGGCGTCACGCCCATGGACCCAATACCCTGCACATTGCTGTGACCCCTCAGCGGCAGCAGCCCCGCGCCGGCCCGCCCCAACATTCCACGCAGCATTGCAAGATTGGCAATCGCCTGTACGTTTTGAACACCGTGCTCGTGATGGGTAATGCCCATTGCCCAACAGAAAACCGCGTTCTTGGAAAGTGCGTAGTCTTTCGCGACGCGCCGAATCAAAGATTCTTCAACACCGCACCCCGCGACGATCTCACCCCAGTCGCTTGCCGCCAGTTGAGCCAAATACGCTTCACCGCCCTCGGCGTGCCGTTCGATGAATCCTTGGTCAATCGCCCCCAACTCGACGACAGCCTTTGCCACCCCAGTCAGGAATGCAATATCACCACCAATGTGTGGCTGAACGTACGTGCTTGCGATATCGCTGCCAAACAGGAGCGAACGAATGTCGGAAGGCACCTTGAATCGTACCAGCCCAAGCTCTTTCGCTGGATTGATGACAATGACTTTGCCACCGCGCCGGCGAACTTCCACCAATTCGGCCATCAACCTCGGATGATTGGATGCTGGATTTCCGCCAATGACGAACACCAGGTCGGCTTGATCGAGATCTTCGAGCGTAACAGTCGCCGTCCCGGACCCGGTTACGCTGGCCAATCCGACGCCGCTGGCTTGGTGGCAGTAGTAAGAGCAATTGTTGACGTTGTTGGTGCCATACAACCGTGCGAAGAGTTGCAAAAGGAAGCCGGCTTCGTTGGAAGACCGCCCGCTGAAATAGAAGAAGCTTTCAGTCGGATCGGTCTCGCGCAGCTTGCCGACGATGCCAGCCAGCGCGTCGCCCCACGACACTTCGCGATAATGCGTCGCGTTTTTGCCCAAATAAAGCGGCTTGACGATTCGCCCGCTCGCCTCAAGATCGCGCGGAGACATCCGGCGCAATTGCTCTACGCTGAGACGATCGAAGAACCCGCCACGTATCGCACCCTGCAAGTCGGCGGCCATCGCTTGCATCGATTTTTTGCAAACCGCCGGAAACGTGCCGCGTTCGTTGACCATTCCGCCGCGCTGCCCGCCCATGCCCAACGCGCACGTCTTGCACGCGTTCTTCGAGAGCAGCGCTCGCACCATGCGGATGATCCCACCGGCGCGATGGGCGTATTGCAAACTCTGCTTGATGGCGTGCCAGCCACCGCCGGCATTGAGTGGTTTCATGATACTCGTATCGGAATCGACCCCCGCCGACGTTGCAACCCCTTCGCCTCAAGTAAATCAACGCGCAACGATCATTGGCCCAGCAAGCGTGATTTATCCTCGGGGGTGTTCATATCTTGCAGCAGGCGCTTTTGGGATGGGTCGGGCTGGATCATCTTCGTTCTGACCGCTTGGACTATCCGTTGCAGCCGAAACTCACGCTGCTGAATTGCTTGTTCGACTTGGGGCATAATTCTCGGATGGTAAAGCGTGCAGCAGGTGTAGAAGGGGCGATGCGTCAAGCCCGTTCCGAAGGCGGCGACATCGATCGGATCGCCGGCTAACGCCGCATCGATCAAAGGAGTGAACAACGCGGAGCCTAGAAGCGGAAGGTCACACGCCAGCATGAGGGCCCAGTGCTTATTCGCGTGCGCCAACAAGCTTGATAGCCCGGCGATCGGTCCAGAGATCCCCTCTTGATCGGGAAGTTGGCGACAACTCGACGCCGCGCCCTCCAGACCGTCCATCGCACCCAACAGAACTACGTCCGTTGCAACCGAGCGAGCCGTTTCGATCACGTGCGTTAGAACCGTCTCACCATTGGGCAAAACTTCGAGCGCTTTGGGGCGGCCAAACCGGGTGCTCTTTCCACCCACCAATATGCCAGCCACAAGGGGCAGCTTGGCCATCAACTCATCTCGCCGTCAATTCGCTTCACTGCGCAGCCGCAATTTCCGGGCGGGCGTTCTCAACTGCGTCTGATGCACTCGCCAAGGAGTCCAGGTGATCTCGCCCAAAGAACCACGCATTGAAACAATCCATTAAGATCGTGCGCATCGAGATGTTGTTGGACTCAGACTGTTTCGGAGCGGTGGAATCTTTTTCACCTATCGTCGAAGTCCAGATGTCCTCACGATCACGGGGAGATTCAATCGTCGATCCATGATTCTTGCGAATCGACGCCAGTTCTTCGCGCAACTCCCGTTCTTTCTGGGCTCGGTATGCCAAGTGTTGCCGAACGCCATCCGCATAACCAATGCTGCGAGCCGCCGACCGACGAATGTACTCGGTCACCTTGTCGCTTTGACTCATCCGAGCGTCACCCAAGAACACCGCCTCTTGAAGATCCTCTTTGAGGACGCTGATCTGATCGCGCAAAGTACGAATCTCGTTGTCGCGATCGGTGATGCCTGCCACCTGCTTTGACGTCGTTTCTTCAAACGCGCCGGCTTGCTCAGTGACCGCCGACGCAAGTTCGGTTCGCGACGCTTCGATGTTGGATAACTGTTGGGACAATTTGATCTTCTCATCCCTAAGTGCCAGCAATTCCTCAAGTTGCGCGGTAGCTTTCCCTTCGGTGTGGGCGATATTCTCTGCCTGAACCGTCAGTTCGGACTGGTGAAGTGACGCCAACTCGCTGATTTCGTTCTGATGCTGCTCGCCGAGATCACTGATCGCCTTGCCGTGCTTCCAGTTGGCTTTTGCCTGCTGATCAAAGTGAAACCAGACGCCCGCGCCGAGCGCAACAATCAAGACACACACGACTCCCGAAAGGAGCCGGACGCTGCGACGGGTCGCAGCAATCTGCTCGTCAAAAGAGCCCCGGAGATCCGACAAGACCGCGAGGAACTCTTGGGTTGGATCGCTGCCCATATTCCGCAGTGACACCTGGGTGAACGCCATGCGTGAAAGGGGCTGATTGGATTGCGCACCGTTATCGTCCGTTCCCAACTGCACCAGGGTACGGCCATTCTCGCCGCGCGACTCGATTGCTTCTGATTTGATGCGTCTCCAAATGGTTCGTTCGGAAACACCAAGGGATGCGGCAGCTTCTGCGACGGCCATCCATGCCATGCCGAGACCTCCTGTCTTAGCTGTCTGTCAGTTTTTTCTATCTGTCTGTCTTACATGCCAACTGTCTGTCGCCGATCCTGACTTCAGTTCAGCCACAAAACCGTCCGACAATCACGAAATCTTGACTCTCCGGTCGGTACGTGAAATCCGGTCGATCGCACTGATTCCAGCGTTGAAACACCGGTTGTCCGACACAAAGTCGGTCGCACGAAACGCCGAGTTCGAGTCTGACAATTGGCAGTTTGGGGGCAATCGAAAAATGATGCAAGAGAATAATGCTGGGCGATCATGACGGCTGAGTCAGCCGAGGTGTGATATTCTTACTCCCTCGCCTACGACTTCCGTTTGGGCCTGTCGGAGCGCTACTTGGGAAGCTTCAGGTCTAAGTCAGCAGAAAGACTGGCGAGGTCGAGTTTCTTAACAGTGACTTCGGCGGCGGTCGCGTTGAGTCCGAAATAACCATTCTCCAAGCAGGCGTGCCAGCCAGTTGAACTCTTGGGAGTTGCGTCGGCTTCAGCCGCCTTCACATGAACCGTACTTAGATCGTTTGTCGGGCTGGTCGGAAAAGGCTTCGAAAGATACGGACCGAAGCGATAGTCCTTGTCGGGTACCGTCTCAGTATTTCCGGCAGCGTCGGTGTACTGCGTGAGCTGCTCGATAAAGAAGGTGCCGTTAGGGTTCCCGTTGCTGGGATCATAGCCAGGATATTTGGAGTGCTCGGCATAATACCGATCGATCGCCTTGCGGATGTTTGTCAGATTGCTTTGGAGCGCATTGGCCTGGGCGCGCTGACTGGCTTTGCTAAGTCGGGGCACGGCAATCGCTCCAAGCACGGCAATGATGGCAATCACCATCACCAGCTCGACAAGCGAGAACGCTGCCCTGCGGCCAATCGGTCTGCCTAGTTGACGTGCGTCGCCCATTTTCACAACACATCATCCAAGAAAAAAGCCGGATCAAGTTTTGGAAACTCAATCCGGCTCGCGTAAGTCTTGATCGGGAATCTAGAGTCTCCCGTAATGGTCGTGACGCAAGCGCCCAATCGACCTAGTAATCGCTGTAGTTGGCGGTCGACTCGTCAGTTGCAGTCGTGTTCGCCCTGATTTCACCGGTGTTTTGGTTGTAGACCCAGCCTTCACCTGAGCCTTCAGACACTGCAGGCGGGCTAGCTGCACCAAACAGCACATCCTTGCTTCCGGCGTTGGTACCCACCGGAAGGGGAGGAATACCATTTCGCAGGTACGGACCATACACGATGCCGGTCGAAGCGTTGAACGCCCCAACTTTTCCGTCGATATCGCTGAACTTGGTCAGTTGATCGACCATGTCGGCGGCGGCCCCTGTACCGGCGGTTCCATCGTTCTTGTTCTTTCCGGGGAACACGCCGTTGTGCTCTGCGGCGTACAAATCTATTGCGGCGCGCAACGCGGCAACGTCACCACGGACCGCCGACTCAACCGCACCCTTGGCACCACGACTGATTCGTGGGACAGCAATCGCCGCAACGATTCCAATGATCACGATTACGATCACCAACTCCACCAGACTGAAGCCAGCTTTTTTCTGAGAATTGATTCTCATCGTTTCACCTCTAAACTTCGGGGTTTTGCACGCGACAATCGCGGCTGCGTACGTAATCTATCGACGATCAACACCAAGGCTTGAG
>BQJS01000271.1 GCA_021604825.1 Phycisphaerae bacterium
GCCTGCCGGCTCGAGCACCCTACCCGCGACAGTAACAGACGGGCCGCCTGATTGCCGCTGCTTGGGCTTGCTGGCGGTGGGGTTTACCCTGCCACGGTTGTCGCCAACCGTGCGGTGCGCTCTTACCGCACCATTTCAACCTTACCGGCCACCACGATGTGATGACGTTGGCGGTGTGTTTTCTGTGGCACTTTCCCTCGACTCGCGTCGGGTTGGCGTTACCAACCACCGTGCCCTACCCAGTTCGGACTTTCCTCCGACAATTGAAATTGCCGGCGACTGCCACCGCCCGCCTCGTTGCCGTTTGGAATTGTATCATGGAACGGAGCATTGGGTGGATTTCGAAACAGCTTAACAGGTGCGGCCGGGCCACACCCTACCGCTACAACTACCTGGGTAGCAGGACGACGTTGCCTTTGACCTTGCTGCTTTCGATATAGCGGTGGGCTTCGGCAGCATCAGACAGTGGGAAGGTTCGGTCGAGGACGGGTTTGATCTTACCGGCTTCGACCAGGTCCAGTCCTTCGCGGAGTTCGTTCATGCTGCCCATCATTGATCCGCGGAATTGGTATTGGTTGAAGATCATCATGGCGAAATTGATTTCGTCTTTGACCCCACCGACCAAGCCAAAGTTCACGAGGATGCCGCCTCGGCGCATCGACATGAGATTGTCTTGCAAGATTCCGCCGCCAACATTGTCGATCACCACGTCCACGCCATTACTGTCGGTCCAATCGAGAACCTTCTCGCGGAAGCTTTCTTTGCGACGGTTGATGACGATATCGGCGCCGCAACCGTTGGCGACTTCAATCTTTGAGTCATCGCCGACCGTCGTCGCAACTTTCGCGCCGAGCGCCTTGGCCATTTGAATGCACATGCTGCCACTGCCAGATGCGCCGGCTTGGATGAGGACGTGATCGCCAGCCTTCACTTCGCCCAGCGTCTTGACCGAGTGAACTGCTGTAACCAAAACAAGCGGTAGCGTGGCGCACTGTTCAGCCGACAGGTTCGTCTTATCGGCAAGCAGAAAACAACTCGGCACGCTCATGTATTGAGCATAACCACCCCAAAGAGACGTGCCGGTGACAGTGTAGCTCGGCGCGAAGTTCTCCGGTTCATGCGACCAATCAGCCGGTTCAATCGGAAAACCGGGCGCCACAATCACACGATCGCCAACTTGGTGGCCGGTTGCGTCACCTTCAATTTGAACGATCTCACCAACCACATCCGCACCCATGACATGGGGAAGCGACGTCTGCTTTTGCACACCGCCCATGCGCAAAAACAGATCGTATCGATTGATCCCACAAGCCAGCACCTTGATGATCGCGTGATGCGGTTGGGGTTTGGGATCGGGCGCATCCTCGAAATTAAGAACGTCAGCCTCTCCGAACTCGTGAATGATGGCGGCTTTCATTTTCGGTCATCCGTGTTGGTTTACGGCTGTGAGTGATGCGTAGAATCAACGCTGTCGCTACGATCCGATAGACAGGCGCGAATGATTATGTCCCGCCGATTCGCTGAAAATCAATCCTGCGACGCACAAACGCTTATATTATCAGACGAACCGCCTTTCGCGAACAGACGATTCGGGGCATGACCCATCGGTCCGCTTCGTGCAGCTGGTTGGGTGAAGGATGGCGCGGACGGTCCGTCCGTGATTCCTGGAAGGCCAACCGAACCACCGACTCGGGGGCAGACCGAGTTTGCCTGAATGCCAAGGAGCGTCAGCGTTGATTTATCGCAGTTGCATTTCATCTCGGACCGGGTTCCCGCGCTGTGGGCTGGAGACTCCTTGCCTCCTGATCACCGTTCTGTTTCTCGTCCTTGGTTCGCTCACGCCATTTCAAGTCGACTCCGAATCGCTGCGTACATTGCTTGCGGGTGGCGGACTTTCGTTTTGGTCAAAGTGCAACGTCGGTGATGCGTGTGTAAATCTGTTGATCTACATACCGCTCGGAGCCAGCCTTTTTGCACTAATGCGGGGGCGGTTTGAAACCGGTGTCGCGAGCGCGCTTACCGTGGTGTGCGGATTGTCGCTGAGTGTCGGCCTTGAGTTTTGCCAACTGATACTCAAAGGGCGCTATGCGTCTTGGTGGGACGTCTCATTCAACACTTTTGGAACAATGTTCGGTGTGCTCTTGATGTCACGGTTTGCACGTTCGATCGTTCGTCGGTTGCTGTCTGCTCGGCGCGCGTTTCAAAACTCACCGCTGTCGGCGACGGAATCAGTCGTGGTGTTTGCGTTACTGACGATGTCGGTAGCGCCGTTTGATTTCGTGACGACGGCAAGAGAGCTACACGCGTCGATGCGGGAATCACAGATACCGATGGCGGCGGCGGCTGTCGTGGGACGGCCCGTATTGGCGAATGGCAACGTGGATCAGGCATGGGCCGACTTGGCTGCGGGTGATCTTGGATGGGCGGTGGCATTTGTGGTGCTCGGTTATCTGTTCGTCGCCCGCAACCGACGGGAGGGAGCGGGCCTGTGTGATTCGGTTTTCAGGTCGCTGGGGGCTGGGTTCTTGCTGGCGATGGTGCTGGAGGTTCTGCAGTTGTTTGCCAGCGCACATGTGTTCGCGCTATCCGATATGGCGGTACACGGAACCGGTGTATTCGTCGGGGTGATGTTGGCCGCGATTCGTGAATGGCGGTTGGATCGGCGTAACGAGCACGAATGGAGGAGCATTTTCTGTAATGAATTTCTGGCATGCGTCACACTGGGGCAGGTCTTGGTTATCCTGCTGCCTTCGTATCTAGGGTTGGTTCGCTCGGATGTCGGTCGCGGATTCGCATCGTCTGATTGGATTCCATTTGCGGACTTGCTGGCCATGCCATTTGCCTCAGCCGCTTCTGAGTTGCTGGACGCATGGTGTGTGTATGCGTTGATGATTGTTCCGACGTATGTGTGGTTGATGAGGCTAACACCGCGCCGGGCGGCATCGCTCTCAATCGGACTCGCGATGGTCGTCGCGATCGTGGCTGGGATGCCAAGAGCAGGCAACGGGGCGATGGGTCTCTCGACACAAGTGTTAGCCGCCTTCATTGCATCATATGGCACGATTCGTTTGGCGCGATTTCTTACTGAAGACGCAATTCTCGTGCTGCCCGTGATCCCGAAACGTCCAATTCACTCACAAATGGCTTTTTCCAAGCCCCTTCCGTCTCTTGATTGATCTGACCTTAACGACTAAACAGTGCGTCAGCGGTACCGTCGGGTGCGAGGCGCGTTACTCTGCGTCTTGCCGTGTTGCAAACCGTTGCTCAGCGGCGTTGTTGTTGAAGGACCTTTGAAGCCGGTGGCGTTTTGCCAACAGGGGTTTCGTTCGTGTCGAATCGCGAGGTCAAACATCACTGCGGATTGTTCGGCGTTTGGGGGCACGAGCAAGCCGCACTGATGACGCAACTGGGTCTGTACGCCCAACAGCATCGTGGGCAAGAGTCGGCTGGCATCTGCACGACCGACGGCAACGCGATGCGCCGCCACGTCGGGATGGGCCTCGTTAACGAAGTCTTCACGCCTTCAACGCTCGACCGCATCAATCTTCCCAACGCCATCGGCCACGTGCGGTATTCAACCAGCGGTTCAAGCTGCGAAACCAACGCCCAGCCTTTGATGTTTCAATTCGCCGGCGGACAGGTGGCACTCGCCCACAACGGCACGCTGACCAACGCCCGCGACCTTCGCCACGAATGCGAACAGCGCGGACAAATTTTTCAATCCACCAGCGACACCGAAGTCATCGTTCATCTGCTCGCCGAAAAGGCCTGCCGCGAGAATCCCAACGGGTTGGCCAAGGTTCTGGGTCGCCTGGAAGGTGCGTATAGCCTGCTATTTTTGTTTCTCGATCGGATCGTGGCAGTGCGCGATCCGATGGGGTTTCGGCCTTTGTGTTTGGGACGAACGCCTTCTGGTGCGATCGTTACGGCATCCGAAACATGCGCGCTGGACATTCTCGATGCGGAATACATCCGCGATGTTGAGCCCGGCGAGATCGTGACCATTGACGGGTCAGGCATGCACAGCGAGCGATTCGGGCCCGAGTCGCCGTCGCGCGGCGGGGCGTGCATCTTCGAGCATGTTTACTTCGCAGACCCAGCCAGCAACATTTTTGGCGAGAACGTGCATCGTGTGCGCGAAGAAACGGGACGCGTGCTTTCGAGAGAAGCGCCCGTCGATGCCGATCTGGTGATTCCCATCCCAAACTGCGCCCGATGCGCGGCGATCGGCTACGCAGCCGAGTCCGGGATTGAACTTGGACGCGGATTCACAACCAGTCACTATGCCGGCCGGTCGTTCATCATGCCCGATCAGTTGCAGCGAGACCTGGCTGTTAAGCTGAAACTGAATGTCATCAAGGAAGCGGTGCGCGGCAAGCGGCTTGTCGTCGTTGAGGACTCCGTGGTGCGCGGGACAACCACCCGCGGCAAGCTCGATGCACTCCGAAAAGCCGGCGCGACCGAGATCCACCTCCGGGTGGCCAGTCCACCGCTTCGATACGCCTGCTTCCATGGCATCGATTTTCCCGATCCGGCCAAGCTGGTGGCGACCAATCGGGATGTCAGTCAGATTGCCGACTTCCTGGGCGTGGATTCGCTCCATTACCTGTCGTTAGATGCGCTTCTCAGGTGCGTGAAGGGCGAGCCCAAGGAGTATTGCACGGCGTGTTTCAGCGGCGATTATCCCGTGACAGTCACTGTCGGACTGCGGGCTGGGCAGAGAAATGCCGTGTCAGACGGTGTCCGGACATGTTAGACTCATCGCGAGGCGGGTGAATCTTTGGCCAAGAAACCCAAAACATCACAACTGACCTACAAAGACTCGGGCGTGGACATCCAAGCCAACGCCCAGTGGGT
>BQJS01000272.1 GCA_021604825.1 Phycisphaerae bacterium
GAAATGTATTTTTCCAACGTTTGGATGGCTTGCGTCGCTTTGTTTAACAACGTCGAAATGCTGTCCATGACGTGGCGCTTGTCATTCACGTATAGCGTAACACTCGATCGCCGTTCGGATACCGCGACAATCACGCACTTCGCTTGCCGCGCCGTTCGCTCGGCTGCGCGATGGCGTGTACCGGTTTCGTTTGAAGGGATCGAGGAGTCTGTGACCAAGAACCGGTTCGCATACATGATCCGCGTGCAATCCGGATTGAGCACGATCGCACCATCCATTTTTGCCAGTTCGTACAACAGTTGCGGGGTGAGGTCAGCGTTGATTTCTACGCCCTGCTCGCAATACTGCGCGAGCCGTTTTGGCGGACCAATACAAATCAGCGCGCCCAACCTGCTTTGAATAATGAGCGAAATAGCCTCACGTAAGGCCGTGCCCGGCGACACCATGTGGATGGCGTCTTTCATGGTCCATTTCGTTGGCGGTTTGCGCGGACTCTTAGCCATTAAAGCTCCATTGCGATTTCGATTGCGCGTTCAATCCCCGAAGCGGGGAGCAATGTCACGGCGGAATCCCCAGCGTCCGCCGCGCTGCTCTTCGGTAGAATACAGGTTGTGAACCCAAACTTCGAGGCTTCGGAAACGCGCTGCCGCGCGGATCCCACGCCGCGCACCTCGCCGGTCAACCCGGCTTCGCCAAATGCCGTCAATCCGCTGGGCACCGGTGCTTCACGTAGACTGGATACCAACGCGATGGCCACCGCCAAATCCGCCGCCGGCTCTTCCAAACGAACGCCGCCCGCGACATTCACAAAAACGTCCCGATCCCCGAACGAATACCCCCCGCGCTTCTCCAAAACGGCGAGAATCAGCGATACCCGGTTCGGATTGACCCCGCTCACCGTGCGCCGGGGCGAACCCGCCGTCGGTTCGCCCACCAAAGCCTGAACTTCCACCAATACCGGCCGCGTACCCTCAATACTCGGAAATACCACCGATCCGCTCACACCTTTCGGACGTTCATTCAGAAACAGCGCGCTGGGATCAGGCACTTCGTTCAAACCGCTTTCCGACATCTCGAACACGCCAATTTCATTGGTCGAGCCAAATCGATTCTTCACCGCTCGCAAAATGCGTAACGCCTGTTTGCCCTCGCCCTCGAAATACAGGACCGTGTCGACCAAATGTTCGAGTACGCGCGGACCGGCTATCGCGCCGTCTTTCGTCACGTGCCCCACCAAGAAGATGGGCGTGCCTTCGCCCTTTGCCAAGGTTAAGAACTCGTTCGCCGCCTCGCGCACCTGGCCCACACTGCCCGGCGCGGAACCGACCCGCGGCGTATACACGCTCTGAATCGAATCGATGATGACCAATCCGTAGTTGCCGCTGGTCACCGCCTTGCGAATCGATTCGGAATTGGTTTCGGTGAGGAGTAGCAGGTTGTCGGACAACGTCCCAAGCCGTTGCGCCCGCAACCTCGTCTGCCCAAACGATTCTTCGCCGGACACGTACAGCACCGGTGCGCCGTTTTGCGCGAGGTAATGGCTCACCTGCAACATCAACGTCGATTTACCGATCCCCGGGTCGCCACCAATGAGCGTAAGCGACCCCGGTACGATTCCGCCGCCCAATACCCGGTCGCATTCCGGAATCCCCGTCGGCAACCGCACGACGTCCTCGTGATTCGCCGCGGTGATCGGGGAGGGGGCGCCGTTGGTGCGTAGGGTATTGCGGCCCGACGGCTCCACGGGCGTAACCGTTTCCTCGACGATGGTGTTCCATTCCCCACAGCCGTCGCACTTCCCCGCCCACCGGGCGAAGACCGACCCACACGATTGACATACATATTCTGATTTTGTCTTTGCCATGATCTTGTGCCGTTACCTACAGTTCCCGCGCAATGGATTCCGCCAGCGAAATTGCCGCAGACCGATTAAACCGGAAGAACAGTTCCGGTTCCACCAATTCAATTTCCATGAGAGCCAATTCGTGGTCATTATTCCGAACCGTATCCACCCGCGCATAGACCGGCTGCGGATCGCATGCCGCGACAACCCGCTCTGCAAACGCGATTTCGTCGTCATGGGCCGTGTAGGCCACAACGGTACCGCCATGGTCGTCCTGAACGCGGAAATCACCCGGTTTCGCCAGCTTTTGAACCGCGTGCGTGAATCTTCCGCCCATCACCATGAACGACAGCTCGCCGAATTCGGTCACGGAAGACTGAAAGGGTTGCAGTAAAAAATCCTCGTGTTCGACTAGCCCTTCGAACACGGATTCTATTTCGGACCCATTCCGCGCATTCATCCGGTACGTATGCCGGGCACCCGCGGAGATCGCGGGTTTGACAATCGCCTCATCCCAGCCGTGCTCGGCCATCCGGTTCAGCAGCGGGGTCTTGTCGCCCTTGGGTATCGCGACGGTTTCTACCGTGCGGATCCCCCGGCGTTGGAGATCGAACAAATAACGTTTGTCGAGATTCCAGCGCAGCATTTCGTAGCCGTTGAACATACGCAGTCGGTCACGGCAGTTCACCAACCACGCATCAAACTCCGCCATGCGATCCTGGAAATCCCAGGTCGACCGAATGACCAATCCGCCGCACGCGGACCAATCAAAATCCGGGTTTGACCACGAAACGCGTCGTGCATTCAACCCTTGCTGCGCCAATGCATCGACGAGGTATTCATCCTCCAGCATCACCTGAAGGTGGTACCACGCCGGCTCGGTGGGATATTCGTAACAATCGGACGTGACCACCGCAATGTCTATTGCCACGAAACGGATTTCCTCTGTAGAAACGTTGTCCGACCTTGAAAAACGTTGACCGAAGCATACCAGAAGGCTTTGCGCATCAGTCAGGGACACCGAGTGCACAGACCAAAGCGTCAGGGTGCGCATGAACCGGGGTTGACTCGCGCGTCGGTTTGTCCTGACGATTCCGGTGGGGTAATCTCTCCTGTCGAAGGGGGCTAACGTGAGTTTCTGGACCTGGAATCCAAATCATTCCGATCACGTTCGTGAAATTCTCAAGCACGCAACCGAAAAGGAACGCACGCAATTCGCGCGGTTATCCATGATCGGGGGACTCATTCTGGCGACAAGCGTTATGCTGGCATTCACCCCGGTCGTCGGTGTCGCGGTCGCAACCCAAATGCAGTCGTCTATGCGAGTTTTGTGGATTCTCGCGATGGCGGGCGTGCCGGTGGCGTGCCTGAATGCCGTCATAGCCGTCGCCATCGTGCGGCGGATGGTCCGAAACACCTTGGTCACCTTCGAATGGGCGAAAGAGCAAGGCATCACCAAAGACTCGTTGAAACTCGATCGGTGGGGCTAACCCGAGTCCATCGCTCAACAAGAATCCGCGCGATTCCGACAGACTGAATCAGAAACGTCAACGACTAGAAAGACACTTTTTCAAAATGAACTCCGCATTCTTTATGTCCAGCGATCTCGTGCGAACCATCCGCAACGAATTCGGTACGCCCGTTTACGTCTACGACCAGCAAACACTGGAAACCGCCGCTGACCAAGTCCTCGCGTTTCCAAACGCCTACGGTCTGACCGCACGTTACGCCATGAAAGCATTGCCAACCACCGCGGTGGTCCGGCTGTTCGCGGACAAAGGACTCTACATCGATGCCAGTAGCGGCTTCGAAGCCGAACGCGCCATTCGTGCCGGCATCGCACCGGAACGTATTCAACTCACCGCGCAACAAGTTCCGTCAAACCTAAAAGAACTCGTCGACCAAGGCGTGTGGTTCACCGCCTGTTCGCTCAGCCAACTCGCGCGCTACGGGCGCCTATTTCCCGGCACCGAAGTCACCGTCCGCATTAATCCCGGCATGGGCTCCGGCCACAATAACCGTACCAACGTCGGTGGCCCGTCGTCCGCCTTTGGTATCTGGCACGAGCATTTGCCCAAAGTGCTCGACATCCAGCGTGAGCACAACCTCAAACTTACCCGAATGCACACGCACATCGGTTCCGGCGGCGACCCCGAGGTCTGGGACCGCTGTGCACGCCTATCCCTAGGCATTGCCGCCAAACTCCCTGATGTGAATCGCCTGAGCCTCGGCGGCGGCTACAAAGTCGGCCGCATGCCCGATGAATGGACCACTGACCTGCAAGCGATCGGGGCTGCGGTCGTCGATGACTTCAAGGCCTTCGCCCAGGAACACGGCCGTGAACTACACCTCGAAGTCGAACCCGGCACCTACCTCATCGCGAATGCCGGCGCCTTGGTTTGCGACGTGATGGACGTCATCGACACGGGCGATAACGGTTATCACTTCATTAAAATCGACTCGGGCATGACCGAACTTCTGCGCCCCGCCATGTACGGCGCGCAGCACCCGATGGTCTTACTGGGCGACGGTGAGCGCGACGGTACCCGCAATTACCTCATCGTCGGCCACTGCTGCGAGAGCGGCGACTTGCTTACACCCGAACCCGGCAACCCCGAAGCGCCCGCTCCGCGCGAACTCCCCATCGCTCGCATCGGCGACACCCTCGTCATTGGTGGCGCGGGCGCGTATTCCTCCGGCATGTCGGCGAAAAACTACAACTCCTTCCCCGAATGCGCCGAAGTTTTGATTGCGAACGACGGTACGCCCAAACTCATCCGCAAACGCCAGACGCTCGACCAAATCATCGCGAACGAAATCTAAACTCGGCGGTATCTACACCGGGAAATCGTCGCGAACGAAGGAGTGTGGAATGCCAAGAGCCGAACGAGTGAGCGTGCCCGAACATCCAGTCCGAAGGCATATCCGGCATCGCGTCTTGTCCGGACTAGCCCTGCTGGTCCCCGTCGGGATCACATGGTTTGTCTTGTCACTGCTCTATCGGG
>BQJS01000273.1 GCA_021604825.1 Phycisphaerae bacterium
GCAAATCCTTGCGCACCTGCTCGTGAATCTTGGTCGCGCCAAACGAACCGCCCAGCCCAGGCGTCTCCGTCGTCAGCGTCTGCCCCAACCAGGCCTTGCTGATCTCGCGGTTGAGAAAATCAACCAACCCGCCATAAGGCGCAGGTGCTTTCCCCTGACCAGATTCGATGAATTGCAACTCCACCGCCCGACTGAAAATCCCGGCTGCATTGCTGCCCAACGATTCGAGCATCTTGAGCATTTCCCGCTTCTCATCCGGCGTGATCGACTGGTCATACCGTGCGATGCGCACGGGCATGCCAAAAATCTCCGCAAAGATCATCCAATCCTTCAACGCCAGATTCTTCGCCAGAAATGAAAGCGCCGTCACCCGCAACAACCCGCCACGACTCGGATGCCCGCTCACGCTGTGCGGCGTATGCACGACAAACTTATTCGGCGGCAATTCGATCCCATCGACATCATGATCAGCCGTCAAAATGCGCGGCTTGTCAAAGTCATCAAAAACAATCCGACCAAAATCCACCGGCACCAAATCCACCAAACCAATACCGTCATCTGTGCGATCCCAAACCAACTCGCCAACTGCAATGTTTCGACCCAGCGCCAACGACAAGTGTTCGAGCAAATCGTCAAACGCCTCCAAACGCTTAAGCGCACCGCGACAATGGTCGGCAACCTCGTCAGCCCGCGTTCGATCAACATTCTCAAGCACGTCCGCCGCACTAACAATCCGCCACTCCAAACCCGTCAGCGCCAACCGCCGCTTGTTGGCCACCGCATAAAGGTGCGGATCTTTCTCCTCCATCTCCTCGTAAAGCTGCATCGCCTGCGACAACGAACCAGCGTCAGCCTCCCGCAAGATATTCACTAGTCGCGACGGCGTCAGGCCCGTTGACGGATAGTCACGAATGCTATCTTCGCGCCGCGGCAACAAGAGTCGTCCCATACTCGCCCGTTCATCATTCGCGCCCCCATCACCGGAAATCCGATTCACCATCCGCGTCATCCAACGTTTCATCGTTCGCTTCCCTCCAAACAGCCACTACCAAATACCGCGACGGTCATACTTCAGCGGCCGAACCGTCATCGACTCAACCGCCCCCGGATCGTCAGCCGCCGCATAGACCGCCAGCGCCGCCGCCCAAAACCGATCCGCATGGTGCCCCTCGCGCCGCGACGAATCCAACACAATCCGCCCACTCGGACTGACCCGCCGCTCCAAGCTGTGCCAGTCGTTGCGAATCGCCTCATCCGGCGGAATCCGAATCGTCCGATCCTCCACCGCAATCCGAAGTCGCGACGCCAGTTCCGTCTTCAAACCAGCCGTAAACGTCACACACTCCACCTTGTGCCGACCAAAATCCTCCTGCGCCGCCTCCGCAAGCTGCATGCCCAGACCACCGGCATCGACACAACACTTCCGCACGTTACGCAACGAAAGCACTTCACCGATTTGCCCAGCCTGATAGCGAAAAGTCTCGCCACGCAATTCAACGACACGTCGTGTCACTAGCTCAGCCCCGCGACGAGCAACCACCCACACAACCGTCAAATCATGTCGCCGACCGATGTCCACCCCAACAAACAAATCTTCCTTCTCAGCAGCCAATACTGAAACCGGCGTATTTCGATCAAGTTCCACATCCTCACACGCGCTAATCTGCGCATGCGTCAAGAACGCCGTACTCTCATCAATGAACTCGCAGAGAAATTCCTGCCGAAAGAGTTGCTCGTCGCCCATGCTGCGACGCAGTTGTTCGATATCAACATCCAATCCCTGCGCAATCGCATCGGGCAACGTCACCGTCGAATGACCGAACTCCGAATTGTCCCACAGCCGCGCGAACGTGTTCTTGATTCCCTTCGGCGTCGAAGCAATATCCAACTCGCCATCACCACGCAAAAGCGTCGGAAACATCGCCGCCCAGATTTCGCGATCCTCCGCGTGCATCGCGAATTCATCGAGAAACAAATCGCCCGAAAACCCCCGGGCTGTCTGCGGGTTCGCCGGCAACCCGATGACTTTCACCCCACCCGGTAATCGAAGCTCCAACTGCTTAAACGATGTCCCCGTAAAATAGTCACAATCCACCAGCTCCGACGCGATCTTCAACACCTGACAGTGCTGCCGCGCCTTGTCCATCAACTCCCGACTCTGCCGCTCACCCGCCGACAAAAAGACCTGCGTCCGCCGCCGAACAATCCCCCGCAAAACCCGCCGAAGCGACTTCGTAAAGCTCTTACCCGTCTGCCGCGACCAACAATTCCACCGAAACCGATCGGAACTCTCGACATCCTCCCGCTGATAACCCAAAAGCGGCACAAAGCACTTCGCAGCCGCAGCAACAGTTGGCAAACCGTCAAGATTCGCGCCCATGAACCGCCCTACACCAGATCAACAAACACCCATCCCACACGCAGGGATTCAAGGCCATAACTTGCAGCGCGCTACACAATCGCCCGCACGCTTGCCAACATCTGACCAGACCGGTACAAACGTCAGCCACCATGAAAAAAACCGCACACGCTACCGTTCGATGTTTGCTCGTGATATTCGTCGCTGGAATGTCGCCGACCGCAGCCCGCGCCGGCGTCGATGATGGACAGTGGCTCATCGACTACGGTCGAGCCCACGGCATCGCCGTCACCAACCCACAACCTGCCGACGCCGAATTTATCCTAGCCTGGCTCGACGCAGCCACCGAGCTTTCACCAGAATTGTGGGACGCCTACCGATGGCGATCTGACTTACTCGCCCGCCTCAACCGCGAAGACGACGCCATCGAAAGTCTGAAAAAATACTGCGCCGGCAAACCAAATGATGCACCGGCGTTACTGACACTCTTCAACACGCAACTAAATGATCTTCAGAAAATCGAAGATCGCCTCGACCTCTGCAACGCATTCTTAGCCCGACCAAAAATCCCCACCGACGCAGCCAGCGAAATCGAACTTCACATCGCTACCCTCGAAGAGAAACAGGGTGACCACGATTCGGCATTGAACCACGCGCGCAAAGCCATCAAGACCGCACCGCACAACCTGTCCGCACACTTGTTCCTCGCCGAGCTTGAAAACCGCGCCAACGCGCCGGAAACCCAAGTCGACCTCATGCTGCAAGCCATCGCCATCGACCCCAACTCACCGCAACCCCCCTGGCAACTCGCCAGCTACCTCAAACAACTGGGCCTTCATGACGAAGCCCTCGCTTGGCTGAATACCGCGTCCATGAACTGGGTGCGGTCAACCGGCAGTCAACCGCCCGCCCCTGTAATGACGGAAATAGCCGAAAATCTATTGCAGAAAGGCGAATATGCAAAAGCAATCACCACCGGGCAAATGGCGCTCAGCACCGAACCTCAATACGCGCCGGCCTCCTTCGTCACCATCCGCGCCGCCCGAAAACTTGGGCGCTCCGAACTCGCCGATACCGAATCAAGCAAGCTCACCAATCGTTTCCGCGAATGGGAAACCAACACCCACCGAGCCAGCGCGATCACCTGCTTCACCATCGCCGAGTATTTCTTAGACATCCAACCCGACACGCAGCGCGCTGTCCGCTACGCAGAATTAGCCGTTCAAAAAGACCCAACCAGTCTGGCCCATCGTGCAACGCTCGGTCAAGCATACGTCGCTGCCAATCTGAACAACGAAGCGATTCAGGCATTTGAGACCATCGCAGAGCTCGACGCCAAGTCCGCACTAGCATTGGCCCGCGCCCAAGGAAGTCTCGGCGATCAGAGCGCCGCCATCAAAACGCTTACGGCTGCAGCAAGCCTGCCGTCCGAACATCGAGACGAAATCCAACTCGCCCTTGAAGCGCTCAACGCAGCCGTTCCGCCTTCCGCCGATGTAACTTCAATCCACAATCAACTAAACGCATTCGACAACTTTCCGTTGACCTTCGCGGCCGACCCGATGCAATTCATCGATTTCGATGTACAGCTCAGCAGCAACATCAACAAATTCGGCGAACCACTGACCGCGACGATGACCCTTAAAAACAAAGGCAAGCACAGTATTATTCTCGGCAGCAATCGGATGCTGAATCCGCAGGTGACAGCATCGTTGCTCACGAATTCAACGCTCGGTCCGCACCTCGAAAACTTCATCACGATCGACATTCCGGGCGACGCCATCCTCAAACCAGGCGAAACCCGCAGCATCAAGCAATCAATTGCAGAAGCCGACGGCGGAGTCTTTCTAACATCGCAGCCACAGCGCAGAATGGATTTGAAAGCACGCTTCGTTCTCGATCCCGTCATCACCGAAAACGGAACGGTTGTTTCGCGCTATCGCAGTATTCAACCGGTTGATGTTCACTTCATGCGCACACCGGTCGACGCATCAGCTGACGGTCTCACCAAACTTCGCAAGCAACTCGTTGCGACCGACGAAGCGCAGCGACTCATCGCCACCGAGGCTTGCATCGCGCTGATTCTTGAGCGCTACGATTCCATGCAGAACAAACCGATCACCTACCACGCGCTTCCAATTGATCTAAACGAATTGGCCTCCGACGCACTCACAACACTGCGCGATCCAAGTCCCTTCGTCCGCGCCCGATCGCTCGCAACACTTACCCGCCTGCCCATCAGCCCCGATGCCATCAAAACCGCCACCCCGCTCATCGCCGACTCCCATTGGCTGGTCCGACTTCTCGCCGTCGAGTACTTCGCCAAAAAGCAGGGGCCCGTCTTCCTGCCCGTCCTCGAACGACTCGCCGAAGATCCCGACCCCATCGTCGCCCGATTGGCCACCCTCTACCGCGACCAAGCCCGCACGATCCCACCAAGGCGACCCATCCGTCGCTAAGCCCAAATCCGCAGCAACGGCATTGCAAAT
>BQJS01000274.1 GCA_021604825.1 Phycisphaerae bacterium
GTCGGGAATCAAGTCGCGTAACGGACCAGCGACAAAGAGATCTTCCTGCCAACGCGATTGAGAACCCAGCATGCCACGCCTCCTTGCTGGTACCATTCAAATTAATGAACAACGTGCATGCAAGGGTTTTTCAACAGCCCCGCTGCCCGCAGGCGAGTCTCTCTCGGTGCTTCACACTAGGTTTTGGACGGCAGGCCTCCCAACCTACCTATAGTAACCATGATAGAGAAACGCCCAGTCAGATACAACAATCAGCCTTCAAAATGGGGTTCACCAATGTCTTCGCCTGAATCCAACCATGCGCAAAGCGGGCAAGGCCCGTAGCTGAGTTCCAGCCGGCAATCGCAAACGATCCCGAACGACCGTCCGTCATCAAACCGGACGCTAAAATCTTAGCGACTTCGATTGAATCAAAGTAGTTCCGCGATTTGGATAGCGTTTAACGCTGCGCCTTTTAGTAGTTGGTCGCCGCTGATGAACATATCAATGCCGCAGCCGTCGGGTTGGCTGATGTCCTGGCGGATTCTTCCTACCAGTACGTCGTCTTCGCCGCTTGCGTCGATGGGCATGGGGTAATGTTGCGGGTCGCGCTCGTCGACGATGCGCACGCCGGGGGCTTTGCTTAAGATGTCGCGCACTTCGTCTGGTGTGATCGGGTTGGTGAATTGCAGGTTGATCGCTTCGCTGTGGGCCCGCATCACCGGCACGCGCACGCACGTCGCGCTCACCTGGATGGCTTCGCTGTGAAACATCTTTCGCGTTTCGTTGACCATCTTCATCTCTTCGGTGTTGTAACCGTTATCGCCCACGTCGGAATTGTGCGAGAAGAGATTGAAGGCGTATTGAAAGGGAAAAATGTTCGGGGTGACGGACTTGCCGGCCAGCACGTCGCGCGTTTCCTGTTCGAGTTCGAGCATCGCCGCCTGCCCGGCGCCGCTGGCGGCTTGGTACGTGCTGACGACGAGGCGCTTGATCGGATTCGCGTTATGCAGCGGCCAAACCGGAACGACCATGATGATCGTTGAGCAGTTCGGATTCGCAATGATGCCCTTGTGATCGCGCACATCCTGCGGATTGACCTCGGGCACGACGAGCGGCGTGTTGGCGTCCATACGAAACGCCGACGAGTTGTCGACGACAACGCTGCCAGATTTTGCGGCGATCGGCCCGTACTCTTTGCTGATACCACCGCCAGCACTGAAGAGCGCCAGGTCCACGCCCTCGAAACTTTCGGGCGTCAGTTCTTCAACGATCAGGTCGCTACCATTGAATGCAACTTTCTTGCCCGCGCTGCGCGCCGACGCGAGCAGTTTGATCGACTGTGTCTGGATGTTTCGCTTGTCGATAAGCGACAGAAATTCCTGACCTACCGCACCGGTCGCCCCCACGATTGCAACGCATTTGAACATGACTTCTAACCTGTGAAATGATCGCCCGATATGATGCGTCGGAGCCCCGCAACGCCGTCCGATCGAAGTAACTTCTGCCCCATATTAGACGGTAGCAAAACCCCCCTATTTGGTCAACGACGGGCCTTGCCAACGGCGCTAAATTACTGTCATTTGAGGGGTTGACGCATGATCGGGCACATTGCTAGACTACCGCCCCGCGCTGGCGACAATTGGCCCTCGGCGCTTCGCTCAGATAGCCCCATACGGGCGGATCGAAGCCGTCGGAGTGACAGACTTTGTCAGTGCGGAAGTTGGCGAGGCACAATGTCCTCTAAACGCACAATGCCCTCAAAACGTTCGACCTCAAGGCATTCAAAGCGTTCGTCTGATAAGTCGAGCGGTCGCGAGTTGTACAAGTTCGGCGGACTCGGATTTGAATTTGTGGTCATCGTGGGCATTTTCGCCTTCTTGGGAGACTGGGCAGATCGCCGCTGGCAGTTTGCCCCCTGGGGATTGCTGGCTGGGTGCGGGGTTGGCCTCACGACCGGGATTTACTTCCTGGTCAAGGAATCGAACAAGATGATGCAGTCCCTAGACGCATCGTCGGATCCGGACGACGCGAAGCGGAACATCCGCGATTCTGAGGCAGGGGATTCCGAGTCAAAGGATTCCGGGCCAAGTGGGGCCGGTGGTCGAGGCGAAAACGGGCGGGGCGAATCATGATTGCCTTGTTCCTATCCACCTTGATCGTCACAGCGACGCTGGTCGTCGCCGGCACCTTCGCGATTGGGCGATGGTTTCCAGATCAAGGTACGACGGAGATGTACCTTGCCGCGACGGTTAATCTGCTGGCTGGCTGGGTGGCATTTATCCCGCTGGCGTTGGTTTCACGAAGTCGCATGACCGACTACATCCCCCAAGCCGCAATGGGGGCGATGGTGATTCGGATTCTCATCGTCGCGTTTGCCCTCCTGGCAGTGATGACTTGGGGCAAATGGGACAACTACGCAGTTTCGATCTGGATGGTGGTCTTTTATTTGGCGCTTTTGGTGGTCGAAACCGCCATCGCGCTGCGGCTGGTGAAGCGGTTCTATTCAAGCAGTGAGAGCGCTCAACAATGACGCACCTGACAACAATGCTGGCATCAGCCGACCCGATGACGCACGTGCTTCCGCACGAAATCGTTAAATTCGGGCCCTTCAGCTTCACCAACCACATGCTGATGCTCCTGATCTCAGCCGGGTTGATGCTTCTGATATTCCCGATGCTCGCCCGCCGATACACCGCACTTTCGGCTGGCGAACGGCCTTCAGCGCCGAGCGGGATCGTCAACTTCTTTGAATCAATCATGAATTTCATCCGCAAGGAAGTCGTTTACCCCTCCTTGCACGAGCACACCGATCGATTCCTGCCATACCTCTGGACGCTGTTCTTCTTCATCCTGTTCAACAACCTGCTCGGCATGATCCCGATGGACGCCATTTCGACGGCGGTCTTCGGCAAGCAGCATTTGTTCGGCACTGCAACGGCTGGCATTTCCGTCACCGCAGGATTGGCTGTCGTTTCCTTCCTGGTGTTCCATGGTGCGGGCGTCGTCGCTCAATACCACCACGCGGTCGAGCATGGCAAGTCAGCTGGCGTCGCTTTGGTGACCTGCCCGTTCAGTTACCTGGCCAGCATGGTGCCAGCCGTCCCCGGATTCATTGGCATTATTCTGTTCCTGCCACTGCTGGTGCTGGAATTCTTGCTGAGTTTCGTCAAACCATTCGCGTTGGCGATTCGTTTGTTCGCAAATATGTTGGCCGGTCACGTCGTGTTGGCATCACTCTTGGCCCTCGCTCCGGCGATCAGGCATTTGGCGGATGCGGGCGTTGCAGTCCCAGCCGTCCTGGGATGTGCAGCACTCAGTTGCCTTGAGCTATTCGTAGCGTTTCTACAAGCGTATATCTTCGTCTTTTTGACAAGTATGTTTATCGGTGCGGCAGTGAGTCCGGATCACTAGGTCATTTGATTACGGCGCGGCTTGCAATCGTTTTATTGATGCGGTCTAAGAAATAATTGGAGGCAGTAAGAATGGGAACTCTTGGATTTTTCCCGATGTTGGCAACGGTCTTGATTGATGGCACGGGTCTGGCACTTCTCGGTGCTGGCTTGGGAGCTGGCTTGGTCACCATGGGTGCTGCAAAAGGTATTGGCCACTTGGCTGGTGCAGCCGTCGAAGGTCAGGCACGTCAGCCCGAGGCAGGCGGTCGTATCTTCACGTCGATGATTATCGCGGCAGCACTGATCGAAGGTTTCACCTTCTTCGCTTTGGTGGTTTGCATGCAGATCGGTGGAAAGCTCGAAGCTGCATTGAAGCTCGCAAGCACCGCCGCCGGACACTAGTCGTAGTTTGTGGAAACCCTTGGCTTTTTGGAAGGGAGTTTGCGCGATGCGCTTCTCTTTGCGCCATGCAATGATTGCGACGCTGAGTTTCTCAACCGTCGCCTTCGCATCAGGTGGTGAAAGTGTAGACCCGGTTGCGCCAGATCTCTGGCAGGCCGGATTCACCATCGCGGTATTTCTGTTGCTGCTCTTTATCCTCGGCAAGTTTGCATTCAAGCCGATCATGAAGGGCCTCAACGATCGTGAGGCATTCATCACCAACGCATTGCGCGATGCCGATGAAGCCAGCAAGAAGGCCCAAGCCCAACTGGCTGAGTACAATGAAAAACTCGACCAGGCACGGGCTGACGCCACCGCCATCGTTGAGGAAGGTCGCCGCGATGCAGAAGTCGCCAAGCGCACCATTCAGGACGAAGCCCGCACCGAAGCGGACAAGATGATCGATCGGGCCAAGCGCGAAATTGGTATCGCCCGCGATTCCGCTGTTCGTGAACTGTGCGATCTTGGTGCGAAGTTGGCCACCGATGCAGCTTCAAAGATCGTCGGCAGAGAACTTTCGCCAAGCGACCACGAGCGACTCATTCGTGAATCGATCGACGAGATCAGTGCCCAAAACGCGTCGCGAAATTAGTAGGGTGCGTCCCGGACGCACCGAATGACTTCTGGAGTTCGCAATCAACCATGGCCAAGTTTGAGCACGGCAGCATCGCCATCGCAGACAGCTACGCCAAGACGCTCCTCGAACTGACCGAGCAGAGTGGTCAGTCAGAGGCTGTGGCGGAAGACTTTGGCGAGTTCGACAAACTCCTCAAGACCGAAGAGGCGTTTGCGGAGTTCATGTACAGCCAATCGGTTGATTCCGAAGCACGCTCGAAGGTGCTCGAGAAGAATTTTCGCGGCCGCATGAACGATTTGCTCTTGAGCACGATTCAAGTGGTCAACCGCAAGGATCGCTGCGAACTGCTCGAACTTATCCGCGAACGATTCCGTCTGGCACTGGAAGCTGCACGCAACGAAGTGGATGTCTACGTGACGTCAGCCGTCGC
>BQJS01000275.1 GCA_021604825.1 Phycisphaerae bacterium
GGGCTGGTATTTCGAGAGTATCCATACATCCCCAAGTGGTCTGGACGAAGCGTGTCGACGGTGACCAACAAGACGTTTCGACCGTTGGCCTCATCGTGGACCGCCGCACCGAAAAACGCCTGCAATTTGGTGGGTCGTGCCCCTTGGTTAGTCGGTCGTGCTTCACTGCTTTGCGGTGTGGACTCGAACAAGATGACGCCCAATGCCACCGCAACGATGAGCACTGTAAATGCAATTTTTCGTGTCACGATATGGCACTCCAGAATGCGTCAACCACCGTTGCGATCTGATTGTCGCCAGCCCAAAAACAGCAGCGAAAATCCGAACCATGGATCCAGCATCGATTTCTTCTGACTCCAATCGGGTCCACGCCCGAGGATGCTACGCCCCCATTGGTCGCCGAGCGCCTGCCAGAATCCAGTGCATGGCACCCGGTACTTCACGAAACCCGCGCGCTCGGCTCGGCGCGATAGTTCGCGGCGTGAATAGGGGATTTCCATGCCGTAAGGCCACCAACCGCGCAGTTCGAGATACGCCTTCCAAACACGGTATTGAGGGCAATTCGAGTTGGGCACACCGATGACAGCCATCCCGCCGGGACGCAGAACATCATGGTGTGTTTTCATCGTCTGCGTACGCGCGTCGCGTTTGAAATGCTCGATCACACCGTAAGACAACGAAACGTCGTATTGTTCGTCGATGAGCGTCCTGGGCTCGAGCAAATCGCCCACGCGGTATTCGGCAGACAGTCCGAGTCGATCGAAACGTTGGCGGGCGAGGTCGAGGGCTTTGTTGCTCTGGTCAACCAACGTGACCTTGGCACCGCGCTCGGCAAGCAACACTGACAAATCTGCTCGGCCGCTACCAAGTTCGACCGTGCGCAAGCCTTCAAGCGTACCAAACGTTTGCACCATGGCGTCAACCATGCACGCCCAGCGGGGACCTTCACGTTCCCTAGCAAGCGCCGCGTCGTCCTTGGCGTCGTCGGGAACATGCCGCCACACGCGTTCCCAGACCGGTGAGCCGGTATCACTTCGCGAAGGGGGTTGGTCTAGCTGAATGGTCGCCTGCTCGGTCATGAATGCCGTTGCTCCGGATGAACGGGTTGCGCTGTGCGAATCTCCATGCCTTTTATCGGACGACCTGAAGACCATCTAAAGGCCGGCCAGCGGATAGAAATCATGGAGTTTGCCGGGGTAATTTGGCCCTAAGTTCGGGGTGAAACCATCCGATAATAATGGGAGGCGTGCCACGGTGCGCTTGGGTTGTACGCATTTTTGCATCTATTGGCCCCGGACGAATCGATCATCAATGGCTTCGACACCTCTTGTCAGTGTTGTCATCCCAACGTTTAACTCCGCAGATACGCTGCCCCGAGCGATCCTTTCCGTGATGGCGCAGCGGGCTATCTCGTGGGAATTGATCGTCATCGACGATGGTTCAACAGACACAACGCTCAGCGCCATTCAGCAGTATCGCCTTCGCTTGGGCGACCGGATGCAATACCACCGTCAGAAGCAAGCCGGAAGCAGCGTTGCTCGAAACGCCGGCATCGATCGTGCCCGTGGTGAATACATCGCGTTTCTCGATGCCGACGATGAATTCGGTCCCAACAAACTGCTCCGCCAATTGGAACTATTCTGTCGCCGCCCAGAACTCGGCCTCGTCTTCAGCGATTTTTCGTGCATCGACGTGAAGGGCCAACTGCATCGTAGCGCGTTTGACGAATTGGTCGAAGAAGAAGGCCCGGTCCGCATGGACGAGATTGCTCCGCGCCAATACATCTGCGACCGCCGCTTGGTAGACCGGATGGTGATCAGCTACGTCATCTCGCCGATCACGGCCATGGTGCGCAGGGGCGTTCTTGGTTCCGAGTTGCGATTTCCTCCGGGTCAGCAGTACTCTGAAGAATGGCTGTTCTTCCTAGACGTGGCTTCAAAATGTCGCGTGGGGTACGTCGGCGAGCCGCTTTCGTTACAGCACCAGACACCCGGTAGCTTGAGCCTGACCAGCCCCATTCGCAACACCCGGCAGCAAGCACAAGCGATGCAACGCATTCTCGAACGTTTTCCGGATGCATCATCTGATGCCCGTCGCAAACTCCAAGGCAAGCTTGCGCACTGTTTGCGGCAGATGGCGTTCGATCATTTTAAGGGCGGTGAGTTTCGGTCGGCCCGTACGGCGTTCTGGGAAGCGCTCAAGCATCATGCTGATTGGAGTACAGCCCTGCACCTGGCTCAAGCGACATGGGCGGCACGTTCGCAGAAAATTACCGAGGAACCATCGCAGGTACCCGTAGAGGTTGGATAGGAGTCTTGCAGGATGGCCGCCAGCGCGCCTTATGCCATACCCGTCATCGCCAATGCCGTTCGGCAGATCCAGCCGACGTCGATACTTGACGTTGGTGTTGGATTCGGAAAGTACGGGGTACTCTTTCGCGAATACGTTGACGTGTGGTCCGCGAAAAACGCGGGCGAGACGAAACGCGGTGGATGGCGTATGCGCCTCGAAGGCATCGAGGTTTTTCAGGACTACCTGTCTCCGCTGCACGACTACATCTACGACCAGATCCATATTGGCGAAGCCGAATCCGTTATCGATGGATTGGGCCAATATGACGTAATCTTCATGGGTGACGTGTTAGAACATTTCACCAAGGATGCGGGTCGGCGAATGATTGAGAAGCTCTACGAACACGCCAACAAATGCGTCTTGCTGACATACCCACACGATGCCCAGAAACGCGACGGCATCCTTGGAAATCCTGCGGAAGCTCACCTGAGCACCTGGTCTGGAAGCGATTTTGAGCAGTTTCCGCAGATGGCCTACACCGTCCTGGAGAATCGTGCGGACGTCTGCGCACTGGCCAAACCTCCCCATGATTTACCCTTTTTGGTGGGTTGTTTCGCCGCACGGAAGCGGCAAGGCTGGAAACGGGCAGTGGCAGATGGGTTGGTCAAAATGCTTGGACCGTCCAAGGCGTCGGCAGTGGTCAGCAAGTTGAAAGGTGAGCGCGTGGCACTTCGCAAAGAAGATCATTTGAGGGTGGAATCCAGGGGCGCGGAATGAAAATTGTATTCGTGACATATCGATATTGGCCGGCAGTGGGCGGCGTTGAAAAATACATGCACCGATTGAGTCGCGCGCTCATCGCCAAGGGGCATCAGGTTGACCTGGTGTGTGCGGCGCACGAAGATGGCCTGCCTGCAAGCGAGGTCTATGAAGGCGTTCGCGTTCATCGCTTTCCAGCCCACCGATCACCAATGCGCTGTTGGGTCGATTTGATGCTGAAACGTGGCTTGTTCTGCGACGCGGATGTCATTCACATCAGCGACACGCTCGTGCTGGAATATTTCTATCGCATGCTGGCATGGACGATGCCGAACAAGCCGCTGTTCCTCACGCGGCACGGTATGTCTTATACGTATCCCGTTCCCGAAGAAGAAAAAGCCCGCGCGAAGCGAACGCTCAATCTGGTAGACGGCATCATCCACGACGGTGAATTTATCGAACCGATGCTCGGCGTGAAACCGGATTGCGTTCCGAACCAGGGTTTATTCCCAGAAGCGAAAGACCTCGAGAAGGTCGCAGAACCGAAACCGGATACGGCCACATTCGTCGGCAGGCTCGAACCCGATAGCGCTATCGAAATCTACGTCGATGCGATTCAGGTCTTGCGCGACACGCACAAGATGAACATTCAACTTGATGTGTATGGCGACGGAACGCTTCGTGAATCGCTACAACGCAGATCGCAGGAACGCGAACTGCCGATCACGTTCCACGGATGGCAGCCCGACGCGCAGGAACGCATCACCGACGGTTGCTTCGCGTTTATAGCAGGAAGGATGGCCATTCAAGAATCGATGGCCCGCAGGCGGCTGGTCGTCGCGGCATACCCCGACAAGCTAAAAGACCTGTACGTCAACGGGGAACCGTTCAGCCCGTATCTCGTATCAGGCGGAGACGCCGAAACCATAGCAGCCCACGTAGCCAACTACGCCACAAACAACGAAGAACGCCGCAAACTGATCGAGGGCGGCTACCAACACGCAAGCAAGCTAAGTTGGACAAAGACCGCTGACGAATACCTCAACCTGTGGGAACAAGCCCCACGCCGCAGCAACCGCCTGCAATACGCCACGTTCAAATCAAAAATCAAACTCGCTCGGGCGGTGTCTCGCGAAGCGCATTCCGTCTAAGCCACCGGCAGCGAAAATCTTGCTGTTAATAGTCCATGCGGGCCAGAAGCCAGGTGTCCGAATCTCAAGCCAGAATCACCCGCCGTCATTCCCGCGCACGCGGGAATCCAGATGAACCAGATCGTCACCAATAGCAAATAAAACCCTTACTCAAATTCACACGGAAATAAGTGAGTGTCCCACTTCATTCGCTTTGCCGTTTCTCACGCGCATTTTCGACCAGTTGCTTAAGCGCTTTGCTCGAGCCGTGGCGTGTTGTGCCGCATTGGCAACGAGCATAGGCGGTTCGCACCTCTGCGAATCGAGGATCGTCCAGGAATTTCGCGGGATACAGAATCATCAGTGCTTCGCGTGAGTCGAGTCGAATTGGAAGCAGACCGCGGTTTAAGGACTCCATTGGCTGTTGAATCATGTGCTCCTTTGTTTCGAGCTCGAATCCGACCTCCTCAATCGTGACGGGGAATGCGCTGAGGTTGATCACATCCACAGAGACCGTCCACTCATGCAGGCAACCTACTTTATTCGGCTTTGCGTTCTTTGGCGTGATCTTCAGACGGACGCGGTCCTGTGACATTCGGTTCCATGTATTCATAAC
>BQJS01000276.1 GCA_021604825.1 Phycisphaerae bacterium
GGTGCGCGCGATCTGCAGATCCTGCCCACGGCCGATGGGAAGTTGTACCGTATTACCCAAGCGGCTGATGGCCGCGAGCATGTCGATGTCGTGATCAACCGGGAACAAGACCCGAAAGGCTACGAAACACTTTCGACCAACATTATCCAACTCAATCACGCCGATGCCGGTGAAATCGTTCCGTTACTGCAAAACGTTGGCAGCGACGAAGCCCAGATCGATGCCTACGGCCAGACCAACATGTTGATCGTGACCGATAAAGCCAACGGCATTCGGAACATGCTGGATATCATCGACGCGATTGATGTATCCGGCTACAACGAAACACTCCAATACTTTCCGCTCGAATACTCCCGCGCGGAAGTGATCGCCACCCAAATCACGGAAGTATTGACCGGTGATGCGACCACCGACGCGACCCAACAACCCGGCGCCCAAATCGTTCGCCAACCGCCGGCGCAAATCACCCGGGGGCGCGCCCCCATTCCCGGACAACGGCCATCGCCCGTGGTAACGTTCGCCGAACAAACCTTGCGCATCGTTCCCGACGAACGACTCAACATGCTGATGGTGGTCGCCAGCGATCCGCTCATGGATCAAGTGCGCGATCTCATCGACCGACTCGATACGCCCACCGCGTCCGATTCCAATAACATGCACGTCCACCGTTTGCTGTATGCGAATGCCGAAGAAGTGCAAGCCTCCATCGCCGAGATGATCGGCGCCGCGCCACCCGTGCAATCCGGCGATGGCCAAGGCGGCGGTGGCGCAGGGTCGACAACGGTGCAAGCGTTCGAGAAAGACGTTTCCGTGACGCTGTACGACAAACTCAATGCACTCTTCATCGTTGCGTCGCCACAAGATTACCGCGCGCTCCAAGCGTTCATCACAAAAATCGACATTCAAACACTTCAAGTTTTCGTCAAAGCGATCATCATGGAAGTGACGATAGGCGACCGGTACGAAATGTCGGTCGAAACCGCCGGCCTCACCGCCAACGATTACTTCGCACTGAACAACGTCGTCTCACTCGCCAATGTGCTCACCGGCGGACCGCTCGCCGCAACCGGTCAGGGGCTCAATCTCGGGCTGTTGGACGGTACAACCGATCTGAATATTTCCGATGGCGCGGGCGGCATCGTTACCCAAACCATTCCCAACGTGCCCTTGCTCTTATCCATGTTGGAAACCCTTACTGCGCTCGACGTCTTGTCCGAACCGCACTTGATGACGGAGGACAATACGGAAGCCAGCATTACCATCGGTGAAGAAGTGCCGTTCATCACCGGCAGCCAAAGTTCCCTCAACCAAGGCGCGACGAACTCCAGCGTGTTCAATCAAATTCAACGCGAGGAAGTCGGTATCAAAATGCTTGTCACCCCGCAAATTAGCGCGGGGGACACCGTATCCTTAAACCTCGAAGTCGAAGTCTCGCAAACCATCGCGAGTTCGGTCGGCTTGGATCCGAACCTAGTAGGCCCCACGGTTTCGCTGGCCCTGGTTAAAAACCAAATGGTCGTCCGCAACGGCGGTACCGCGGTCATGGGCGGCCTCATCAGTGAAAGCGTCAGCCGCAACCGTGCGCAAACGCCGTTCTTCGGTGATTTGCCGCTGATTGGATGGTTGTTCCGGTCCAAGAGCGACAACCGCTCTAAACGCAATCTCGTTGTATTGGTAACCCCGCAAATTCTGCCCGAAGGCATCGATGCCGAACGTGTCGCACGATCCGAAACCGAAGCGTGGCGTGAAAGCAATCACGACGTCGTGTTCGAGCGTGGCTTCGTCAAGAAGGTCAAACAGAAACACTACAATCGAACGGAGCATCGTCCAAGCGAGGTGCGAACCCGCCAATACTTGGGCGAGGAGTAGCGCGGCAGCCGTGCGCATGCGGGAGGCGTGCATGGAGCCCCGATAGCAAACTTATGAGTGCCAACACGGAAACAAAACGTATCGGCGAGATCCTCGTCGACCTAGGCCACGTGCATGCGGAGCAGGTTGGCGAAGCCCTGGAACTGCAGCGCATTCGCCCCAAACGCATCGGCGAAATCCTCCTCGACCTGGGGTATATCGAAGAAGACCACCTGCTCGAATCCCTCGGCATCCAGTTCGACATGCCATTCGAGCGCGACATCCACGACCACATCGATCCGTCGCTCACCACAAAAGTCCCCATCAACTTTATCCGCGAATACGAAATGGTGCCGTTCCGGAAGAACGGCACCGCATTTCATATCGCGCTCAATGATCCGGTCAACCTGCTTCCCATGGACGAACTTCGGCTGTTGTTGGGCGGGCCGGTGGAACCGGTCTTGTGCCGAAAAGCCGACATCCAACACGTACTCGACGGTTACTTCGATCAACAGGGCGCCAATGCCGCCGAGATGATCGACGACATTGTGCTTCAGCACGACGTGGATTCCGAGTACACCGACCTGGATGCGCTCGACTCCAACCGCGACCTGCTCGATCTCGCAAACGAAGCGCCGATCATCAAACTCATCAACTTGCTGATTTCCGGCGCCGTTAAAGAACGCGCATCGGATATCCATATTGAACCCTTCGAACGCGATGTCCGCGTGCGCTACCGCATCGACGGCGTGCTCTACGAAAAGCTGACGGTACCCAAAGCGCAACAAGCGGCCGTCATTTCACGCATTAAAATCATGGCGAACCTTAATATCGCGGAACATCGGCTACCCCAAGACGGCCGAATCAAGATTCGGTTGAGCGGCAGCGAAATCGACATTCGTGTATCCGTCATTCCCATTGCCCACGGCGAACGGGTGGTTATGCGTATTCTCGAAAAAGGCTCATTCCTGATCACGCTGGAAGACCTCGGGATGGACGCGCGTGATCACGATCAAGTCGACCGACTCATTCGCAGTTCCCACGGAATTCTATTGGTCACCGGCCCTACCGGTTCCGGAAAATCGACAACCTTGTACGCATCGTTGCAACGCGTAAATTCCCCGGACAAGAACATCATCACGGTCGAAGACCCGATCGAATACCAAATGAACGGGATCGGGCAGATCCAAGTGCGTCCGAAAATCGGCCTGACTTTCGCCGCCGGACTCCGCAGCATTCTGCGGCAAGACCCTGACGTGATTCTTGTCGGGGAAATTCGCGATGCGGAAACGGCGGACATGGCCATCCAAGCATCCTTGACCGGTCATTTGGTGTTTTCGACGCTCCATACGAACGATAGCGCCGGCGCCGTCACACGGCTGGTCAACATGGGCATCGAACCGTTCCTCGTGACCTCATCCACGTTGGCGATCATGGCGCAACGGCTCGTGCGCAAAATCTGTCCCAAATGCAAAGAAGAATATGAACCGGAGCTGGAAAGCTTGTTGGAAATGGGCGTGCCCGAACGCGATGCGCACGGCCGAACCGTCTTTCGCGGTCTCGGCTGCGAGTATTGTCAGGGGCGTGGCTACTACGGCCGAACCGGGATCTTTGAACTGATGGTCATGAGTCCCGAGATTCAAGAAATGACCTTGCAGGGCGTGGACTCCAACGTCATCAAGAAGGAATCCCGGAAACTCGGCATGCGGACCTTGCGCGAAGACGGCGCCGCCAAAGCGTTTAACGGCCATACCACGGTCGAGGAAGTCCTGCGCGTCACCCGTGACGACATCCTCGACGAAGTCTTGGGCTAGCGCCATGGGGGCGGTTGTCGCCAAAGGGCGCTCGAAAAGCGTTAACCCCAGTAGGTTTCCAGGGAACTGACGCCATGCCGGTATTCGAATATCAAGCGATCGCACGCACGGGTAAAACCGTAAAGGGCGTATTGGATGCCGATACGCCCGCGGGCGCTCGGCGAAAACTCCGTGACCAATCGCTCCACCCCACGAAAATTTCCCAATCGTTCGAAAAGAAAAAAGCGGGTGGTGTCGATGCGGCGGCCGGCGGCCGGGTCTCTCAACGCGACACCTCGCTCATGACCCGGCAATTGGCCGTGTTGTTGCAAGCCGGTATGCCGCTCGTTGAATCGCTCACCGCACTCATCGATCAGACCTCGAATCCGCGATTAAAGAAAACCATCTACGACGTGCGCGATCGCGTCAATGAAGGTTCGCGACTCGCCGATGCCATGGCGCAACACAAACGCATTTTCTCAGAACTGTATATCAATATGGTCGGTGCCGGTGAATCCAGCGGCGCGCTGGAAGCCGTACTCAAACGGCTGGCCGATATCACCGAACGGCAAATGCGGCTCACCAGCAAGATCCGCGCGATGCTCGCCTATCCGATCCTGATGGCGATGGTCGGTGTCGGCATTGTCACGTTTCTCATGGCGTTTATCGTGCCGAAGATCGTCGCACTGTTTGTCAAACAAGACCGCGAATTGCCCGCACTCACCAATGCTCTGATCGTCGTGACCGATTTCCTGCGGGAGTGGTGGTGGTTGGTCGGATTGACCATCGTAGCCGCCTTTTTTCTCTGGCGAATGTGGGTCGCCCGTCCTGAAGGCCGGCTGGCTTGGGATCGCATGAAACTCCGCTTGCCGCTATTTGGCGAACTGTATCAAAAAGTTGTCTGTACACGATTCGCCCGCACGATGGGCACCATGCTCGAAAGCGGACTCACCATGATGAACGCACTCGACGTCGTTAAATCCGTCGTGCAAAACCGTCATATCGAAAAGCTACTCGACGACGTAAAGTCCGGCGTTCGAAGCGGCCGGGATCTCAGCACACCGCTCAAAGAAACCGGAGAATTCCCACCGATGTTGATTCATATGGTGGAACTCGGTCA
>BQJS01000277.1 GCA_021604825.1 Phycisphaerae bacterium
CTCGAGAACGGTTACTACTGTTTCATGCCCAGGCAGACGATGGATCACCTGGTCGAGCACATGCGTAGCGTGAATTATGAGGGTTCATACTACATGCGCACCGTGCAATGGGAGAACAAGAAGAAAGTCGCGAACGAAGTCGCCAAAATCGTCGGTTGCACGAGTGAGGAAGTTGCAATCACACGCAACACGACCGAATCGCTGGACCTCATCATTGGTGGAATGCACTGGGATGCCGGTGACGAGGCCGTAATGGCTGAGCAGGATTACGGCGCAATGCTCAACCACTTCGAATACATTGGTCGCCGCTATGGTGTAGTTAACAAACTGGTTTCCATTCCGAATCACCCGAAAAACGACGAAGAAATTGTTGATCTCTATGCTGCGGCGATTACCGACAAGACGCGCCTGTTGATGGTCTGCCACATGGTCAACATCACCGGACAGATTCTGCCGATTCGAAAAATCGCTGACATGGCGCATGCACGAGGTGTCGAAGTGATGGTCGATGGCGCACATGCATTCTCGCACATCACGTTTAACATGGCCGATCTCGACTGTGATTACTATGGAACGAGTTTGCACAAATGGCTCAGTGCACCATTGGGCTCCGGGATGCTGTACGTCAAAAAGGAGAAGATCGACAACGTCTGGCCACTCCTGGCTGAACGCGATCTTGAGCCCAATGACATGGGGCGACTCAACCACATCGGCACGCATCCGGTGCATACTGATCTGGCCATTCTTGATGCGATCGCGTACCAGAATACGATTGGCCTGGAGCGAAAAGAGGCGCGACTCAAATATCTCCAGCACTACTGGACCAGCCAGCTGCGTGGACGGCCTCGTGTCAACATCAACACACCGGCGGAAATGAGTCGGCACGGCGGCATAGGCAACGTTGGAATCGAGGGCATCGAACCGGCAGACCTGGCAGATACACTATTAAAGGACTACAGCATCTTCACCGTGGCAATCAATCGACCCGGTGTAAAAGGGCTGCGAATTACCCCCAATATTTATACAACGACGACCGAGCTTGATACGTTCGTCTCTGCGATAAGGGAATTGAGCAGCTGATACCCGGTGGCACCCGTGTTCGACATTGATCCGCCGAGTGCCCGCCTGGCCGCGCCATCGGTCTCGTATTCAGTTGATTTCTATCTGTTTTGCGGATCGTGTCATCTGTCACGGCAGGGACTATAATAAAACCAGTATCAAGACGGTTTCGATGCATCAACCTGATCGCGATCTCGTCAACAACAACGCTCCACAAGAAAAAAAGCAACGTGCGCGCAGTGACGGAATGTTGCGCAACTTCCGCCTCACTGTTTTCTGTAAACGAAAGCGCGTAACAGCCCGGTGCCACCGATCCGGTGCGCTCGGGCGGATGTGGAGAAAATCAATGAAACGACTAATCAGTATGGCGTTTGCTGCGCTCACACTGTCGACAGGTATTGCCGCCGCTGATGGCTTCTCAATCGGCCTTTCCGCGGTACGGGCGGACATCGACGTTAACGAACCGGGTCTCAATGTAAATGGTGAAGCTTCAGGAATGCGGCTGTTTGGACTTTATGAGTTCAATGACAATTTCGGCATCGAGGCTGGTATCAGTTCCTTTGACAGGCCGAACGATGCCTCGATTCCCGCGACCTCCGAGGTAGAGCACGAAAGTTACGATATGTTTGCTGTCGGTACGCTGCCACTTACAGAGAAACTGGACGTGTACGGAAAAGCCGGATTTGTCTCGTCAGAGACAGAGGTTGAAGAGAGCGAATTATCCGAAATTTCCAGCAGCTCCACGGATCTGGCCCTCGGTTTCGGTGGCGAGTACGACCTGACTAATCGGCTTGCCTTGCGTGCAGAGTTTCAATGGACGGACAATCCGAATTCCGGTGCCGGAAACACCATGTCGCTGAGCGGCATCTTTCGTTTCCAGTAGGCCTCAGCGGTATAAGTCATTGTAGCCTGCATTGTGTCGTGACCATTGTGGTCACGACACATGGCTTACAGGCTTATTGCAGTGGTTTCATTTCCTGCAAGACCGTCGGAATCAGCTCGGCCACCGTTGGGTGGATGTGTACAGCGCGCGAAATCACGGTGTAAGGCTGACGGGCATACATCACGTCCAGCAAACAGTGAATCGCCTCGTCGCCACTGAGACCAAGCATCGCGGCCCCCAGGATTTGTTCACTGTCTGCATCGACAATGATCTTGATGAATCCCCGGGTTTCGCCAAACTCCCGCGCTCGTCCAACACGCGTCATCATTCGTCTGCCGATCAATGCGCGCCGACCCGAGGCACGAACTTCCTTCTCGGTCATACCTACGCGGCCCAAAGGCGGGTCTGTGAAAAGGCCGTAGCAAAGAATGCGATCGCTTACTTTGCGCGAGTCGCCGTCAAACAGGTTTGCGGCAACGATTTCATAATCGTTATACGAAGTATGAGTAAATGCGCCGCGACCATTTACATCGCCCAATGCCCATACTCCGGACACATTTGTTTTCAACTCGTCATCGACCTCGATGTAACCGTGCTGGTTTGTTTCGATGCCAGCCTTCTCCAGACCAAGGTCTTCTGTATTGGGAACCCGCCCAATTGCGAGAAGCAGGTGCGAGCCTTCTACTTCGAGAGGGCCGTCATCACAACTGGCGTTGACCGCGATTCCTGTGTCTGTAGTGCGAACATTGAGGCAATCTGCCTGCAGGTGAAACTGGACGCCCTCTCCCTCCAGTATCTCCTGCACCGCCTCAGAGACATCGTCGTCGTCTCGCCCGATAACTCGGTCTGACATTTCAATTACCGTCACCTTGCTGCCAAAGCGGCGATACATTTGTGCGAATTCCAGACCGATATAGCTGCCGCCTACAATCAGCAGGTGCTCGGGAAGAAAATCGACATCCATGATGGACGAGTTGGTGAAGTACGGTGTTTCTTTCAAGCCGCTCCAGTCGGGAACTCTGGCACGCGCGCCCACATTGATAAATATCTTTTCTGCTGTAAGGGTTTTATCGTTCACCTCGACTTCGAGTGGGCCAACAAACCTGGCATGCCCACGAATGAGGTCGACGTTCTGCATACCATTGAGCCAGTCGGTAACACTTTCGTTGGAAGCTCCGGCCACCTCATCCTTGCGACTTTTGACCCTGGCCATGTCAACCGACACATCGCCCGCTACAGATACGCCAAATTTCGCTGCCTGGCGCGCTGTGTAGGCAACCCTGGCACTTCCAACCAGCGTTTTCGTCGGGATACAACCGACATTGACGCAGGTTCCGCCAACCAGCTTGCGCTCGATAATGGCGGTCTTTAGTCCTTCGTCATTCAGTCGCGCAGCAAGCGCCGGACCTGCTTGTCCTGTTCCAATAACAATGGCGTCATATGTGGCAGGCATGCAGCGCACTCCCTGGAGAATTCAAAATGGCAGCAGAATTGTGCCAACCTGATCTGCAGTAAGACCCGCGCTTTGTGCAACTTATTACCAATCAGCAGCAGTCGATGGTCGACAGGCGCCTGTCGACCAGGTTTGCTACGCGACTCACCGGCGGATGATTTCCCGGCGTGGATGCTAAATTCGTGCTCCGTTAATCCTGATACTACTGGATCGACTTGAACTCGACGTTTGAGGGGACGCTTTCGCTCCCGGCCGAATTGATGGCGATAATCCTGAATTTGTAGCTGCCAGCTACAAGATTTTCGATGACATAGGAACTGAGTCCCGGGTTGTTGATGCGCACAGAGTCGACAAAAGACCCGTTCGATGGTCCCCATTCAATACGATAAGCATCGAGATCCCGAAGCGGCGAACCGTCGGTATTCTTGGTTGGGGGCGTCCACTGTAGGGTGATCGATCCGCCACCAAATGCCACGACGTCGATACCAAACGGGCTGAGGCTGGCACTCGACTGACCATCCGAAACAGTGATAACGACGTTGTTATACGTACCAACATCACCTGATCCAGGTGTACCGTACAGTCGTCCGGTTGATGAATTAAAGCGTGCCCAGCCTGGCTTGCGTGCGATACTGAAACTGATTGGATCGCCGTCCGGATCCGAAGCAGAAGGAGTAAAGCTGTATTGCTGATCTTGCACGGCGGACGTGCGAGGCTGACCAGAGATGGTCGGTGCTGAATTGCCGCCACCCGATGGCGGATTCTGACCACCATTCGCGGACATGACTTCAATGGAGAACGGACCGATGGACTCTGACTTCCTGCCGTCGGTTACGGAAATGACGACCTGACCGTTAATGCCAATGTCGCTCTGACCCGGCGTGCCTTTGAGACGCCCGGTAGCTCCCCGGAAGCGTGCCCACGAAGGCTTCCCTTTGATAGAGAACTTCAAATTGCTCGTGTTCATTCCAACCACTGACGGACGGAAGTAATAGTCCGAACCTGCTTTAACGGTAGTGGGTGGGTTGCCCTTCAGATAATCATTGTTGTTTTCATAAGTATCGGCTCCTGAGCTGCCGCCCGAGTCTGAACCCGAACCCGAACCCGAATCCGAACCCGAATCCGAACCTGAATCCGAACCGGATCCTGACCCCGATCCAGTATCCGGTGGCTCACTGGTAGTGCTGGATTTTACGCGGATGGAAAACGGTCCCAGCGAGGCAGATTTCTTGCCGTCTGTTACCGACAGAACGATGTTTCGATAATCGCCGGCGTCATTTTGACCGGGCGTCCCACCAATCCGGCCGGTTGACGAATTAAAAGTGGCCCAGGCTGGTCTGGCCTTTATCGTCCACTTTAGTTTCG
>BQJS01000278.1 GCA_021604825.1 Phycisphaerae bacterium
CCACCAATGTGCCACTGCTCTGTGAGCAGTGCCGGATAGCGACACGCATGAATCGACCGTCGAACAGGTGATGAGAATCAAGCTTTCGGGCGCAACCGCAGCACAACTCACTGCTCACAGAGCAGCGGCACACCTAATCGGCGAATCCACTCAATACAGATTCGCCAGATCCGTTTGGTCCAAAACCTGAAAGCCCTTCTTACCGAGGGCCTCTGAGGCTTGTTCGAGTTGGTCGGCTTGGACTGCCAGCGCGGGGTTGCCGTTGGGGTGGGTCATCAGCGCGTACGCATAGGCCACGTCGACCTCGGCACTGAGAAACGCGACCCACGTGTGCAAGAGCGCCTGCTTACCCGGCGGCAGCGCCACCACCAGGATCTCCGTCTGATTCACCGCGAATCCCGACTGCGTCAACAGGTCATACGCCTCGTCTGGGTCGTCCACGATCAACCGAATAATCGCGCAATCGATCGAATTGACCACCGAAAGGGCCAAGATGTGAATATCCGTCTTATCGAATAACCGCGTCACCCGCAGCAACTGCCCGATCCCATTGTGCAAAAAGATCGAAAGCTGCCGAGCCGCTGGAAATCCGCTCGCGTAGGCCAGGCTAAAAGGCTCAGTGTCCATGGCTGTGAGTTTAATACTCCAACTGATCGTTCCAAGAGAATTCCCAGGCACCCGTCGCCAACACCGATAAAGGTGCCAAAACCGCAGATGGGTCACCTGCCATGATGGCAGTCTATAGGCCCCCGCCACTTCTCTATTCTCGGCAAATCCCTGTCAACAAACAACTTAAGATTTCCTCAAATCCCCAAATTCGTGGTACCGCATGTGCAACATACCCCAATGGACCATTCTGCCCATCGAGTTGTGGTGCATTTTGGGATTGAGTTGTGGGGCATTTTGGGATGCGTCCAACAGAATCGAACGATTAACCGCCCGCATCATCCGACCGCAAAATCGCGGCGTGAGCGGCACCGGAAATGGAGAACGCAGTTATGTCAAAAATCATCGGAATCGACCTCGGAACCACCAACTCGGTTGTCGCCGTCATGGAGGGCGATCAGCCCAAAGTCCTCACCAACGCCCAAGGCGCTCGGACCACCCCGTCCGTCGTCGCCTTCACCGACAAGGGTGAGCGGCTCGTGGGCCAGGTTGCCCGTCACCAGCAAGTGACCAACCCCAAGAACACCGTCTTCTCGATCAAGCGGTTCATGGGCCGTCGCCACTCCGAGGTTGGCTCGGAAGAAAAGATCGTGCCCTACGAAGTCACCGGTGGTGCGGAAGAACTCGTCTCGGTCAAAATCCGCGACAAGTCGTACACCCCGCCCGAGATCAGCGCGATGATCTTGCAGGATCTTAAGAAGACGGCTGAAGACTACCTCGGTGCAAAAGTTGAAAGCGCCGTCATCACCGTCCCCGCATACTTCAACGATTCGCAGCGTAAAGCCACCAAAGACGCGGGCGAGATTGCGGGCTTGAAGGTCGAGCGCATCATCAACGAACCGACAGCCGCCGCCCTCGCGTACGGTCTCGACAGTGGCAAGAGCGGTAAGGTCGCGGTTTTCGACCTCGGTGGTGGTACGTTTGACATCTCCATCCTCGACATCGGCGATAATGTCTTCGAGGTACTCGCATCCAACGGTGATGGCCACCTCGGTGGCGACGATTACGATGAAGCCCTTATCGACCACGTCGCCGAAGAGTTCCGCAAGACCGAAGGCATCGACCTTCGCAAAGACGCGATGGCCCTCCAACGTCTCAAAGAAGCGTGCGAGAAAGCCAAGTGCGAACTCTCGACCACGATGGAAACCAATATCAACTTGCCGTTCGTCACCGCCGACCAGTCCGGCCCGAAACACTTGCAGATGACCGTGACGCGGACGAAGTTCGACCAACTGACCCACGCACTCACCGAGCGTTGTCGTGGACCAGTCATGGAATGCCTCAAGAGTTCCAAGCTATCCGCATCGGACGTCGATGAAATCGTCCTCGTCGGTGGTTCGACGCGTATCCCATCCGTGCAGAAGCTCGTCAGCGATGTGTTCGGTAAGGAGCCCAACAAGAGCACCAACCCCGACGAAGTCGTCGGCATCGGTGCGGCGATTCAAGGTTCGATCCTCTCGGGCGACAAGGACGACATCGTTCTGCTCGACGTTACCCCGCTGACCCTCGGTGTCGAAACCATGGGCGGTGTGCTGACCCCGATGATCGAATCCAACACGACCATCCCGACGTCGAAGAGTCAGGTCTACAGCACCGCGGCTGACAACCAGACGGAAGTCACCATCCACGTGCTCCAAGGCAATCGACCGATGGCCGCAGACAACCGCTCGATGGGCCAGTTCAACCTGTCGGGCATCGCGCCAGCCCCCCGCGGTATGCCGCAGATCGAGGTCACGTTCGACATCGACGCCAACGGCATCATCTCGGTGTCGGCCAAGGACAAAGCCACCAACAAAGAGCAGTCGATCCGCATCGAAGGTTCGTCCGGCTTGAGCGATGCCGAAATTGAAAAGATGAAAAACGAAGCCAAGGAGCACGCAGCCGACGACATCAAAAAGAAAGAACTCGTCGAAGCCCGAAACCAAGCCGAACAGCTAGCCTTCGAAACCGAGAAGCAATTGAAGGAACACGGTGACAAAGTCTCAGCCGAAACCAGAGGCAAGGTAGAAAGCGCAGTAACAGCCCTGCGCGAAACCGCCAAAGGCGACGATGCCGAAGCCATCCAAAAGTCATCCGAAAACCTGATGCAAGAAGCCCAGGAAATAGGCAAGATCATCTACGAAGAGATGGCCAAGCAACAAGCGGCAGAGCAAGCAGCAGGTGGAGCCGACACCTCAGCAGCCGAAGCCGCCCCCGAATCCGACACAGCCAAAAACGAAGACGTCATCGACGCGGAGTTTGAGGTTAAGGAAAGTAAGTAGGGAGTCTCGGAACATGCCCAGAATTCAATATGCAGACTATGCGAAAGGTGCGTCGTTGACGCACCTTTCGCGATGGTCGACGATTCACTCTGCTGAAACCGAATAGGGAATTAACGCTGGCAACTCAATCGCTCCCAAATCCATTTCGTTCGCATAGAGACTGGATGAACAACGCCTGTACTACCGGTCACATGCAGTTTCACGACTTAGCGTCGTATTATCATGAGTCGGCGGATGCGCTAGTGACGCATGCTCAGGCAAACCACCGGAGTCTTGATTCTCATGTCTACGCCATCTGTTTTCTGTATCGCCACTCGTTTGAACTAATGCTGAAAGAGTTGATTTGTAAGAGCAAATACTTGAATTGTGGTAAATCTGATTGGGCAATGAGCCACGGGCTAAGTATCTTGTGGCGAACGGCAAGGAAGGGAGCCCGAGAAGCCCTAGCAGATGACTATCCGCTCAGCGAACATGATGAATCCCAAATTGCCGACTACTTCGGCCAAATTGAAGAACACGATTCCAACTCGTTCTCGTTTCGCTACCCGTACGATAGTAAGCAAAACTCAACACTTTCCGAACTGCGCAATGTCAATATTCGCGTCCTTCAGGAAAACTCGAAAACTATGGCAGAACACCTAGAGAAACTGGCATCAATGGTACAATACATGTTCGACGGTGAATGCGAACAACGCCAATCTAATTCATAAATTCCGTCGAGTGGCCCATCTCCTTTGGAGGAATGCGCATGAAGGGCGTCATTTCGTGTTTTCTTTGACCGAGCTAAATTTCGCGATCCAGCCGGTGTCGCCATACAATTCGCCGGCTAAACCATCGCTGCTTTCGCGCAGATTCTCAACGCCCCCTTTTGGTGATTGGATGTGCAGGTCAATATCTTCGTGCGTTTCCAGCGTGCACATCATGTGGTGCAGTGCGGTATCTACTATCTTGGGGATCATCTCGCGCAGCTGTTCTTGGCATTGCTGGCCTCGAATCTGTATTCGGGCGTGCGTCTCTTTTGCCGACTGCCCTTTCATTCGCCCATCAAGAATCCGTTCCCAGTGATCGATCGAGGCATCTCGAATCTCTCTGATTACGATAGCCCCAAACTTCTCGAGCGCTTCCTTAGACATAAATCTCCCCACAGGAAAGGTTCAATAGACGAATGCCGCAAGCCCTACACTTGAGGCTCGATCGCGCTTGCTGGTTTCGGATCAGCCTAGCGTCGACATAGTCTAACCCGGTGCGTCCGGGACGCACCCTACGCGGCTTGTTGGCGGCTGAGCTGCGGTTCTTGTTGGTTGGCTTTTCCGGACGGGTGGCCCACCCTATTGAATTCAGCCACCCCAAGTCTTCTCTCGAATTCCGACGCCTAGTACCCTCTTGCAGTGCGGGCAGATAAACATGTATTCCGCATTGAATGCCTCGATTCGGCGCCAATGAACTTCTTCGATCGTTTTTTGCAATGTGGACAGATCGGATTGTATTCTGATTCGCGTGATGGCAACCTTTCGGCCATAGTTCGTCTCCTACAACGGGTGACGGGTGCCCCATCCTTGAGCGGAGCGGGAGTGTGGGCAACAGACTTTTTCGCTTTCCGATTATAACATGTCGATCTTGGAGTTGACGGGTGGCCCAAGTCTTCAGACTTGGGGTCTCGATTCGTCGTTCCGTCGATCGACAAATCCAATGCTTCCCGCGACTTGCTCCTTGCAGATGTGTCGATCACTTCGTGATTCTGAAA
>BQJS01000279.1 GCA_021604825.1 Phycisphaerae bacterium
GTAGAGAATAACCAAGGCGATCGAATTCAACGTGATCGCCGTCCAAATCCACGGCACCAATCCGTGATACCCGTGCAACCCGAGGAACAGGTACTTGGTGGAGGCAAGGTGCGCGGAGTCGGCATAGAATTCAGTGAACAACTCGCAGATCAACAGGAACATGTTCACGGTCATCGCGATTGTCACGATGTTCCGAAGCAGCTTGAGCGCATCGTCGGTTACTTTGTAACCGGCGTACCGCCGTATCACTTGAAGCGTCACGATGATGAATGCTGGACCAGCCGCAAACGCCGACGCAAGGAACCGCGGGGCAATGATCGCCGTGTTCCAGAACGGCCTTCCACCCAACCCGACGAACAAGAACGCTGTCACCGTGTGGATGCTGATCGCCCATCCGATGGCCACGAACACGAACGGGATGTAGAACTTCGGGCTGGGCCGCTGTTTGCGATAGGCACAGTAGACGAGGTATCCACAAATATGCAGGTTCAAAAGCAAGTATCCGCCCAAGGCGATCACGTCCCAAGTGAGCATCGAAACGGGGAAATTAAATCGCCAGAAGATATGCATGAAGCGGTCGGGGCGACCGAGATCCACCTGCACAAACAGCAAACACATGATGATCGCAGCCACCGCAAACAATTCGCCGAAGATCACCAAATCATGCAGTTCATGTCGGCGATAAATATATACCGGTATGACCAACATGACAGCCGCAGCCGCCATCCCGACCAGATACGTGAAGTTCGCGATGTACAACCCCCACGACACCTGATCGGTCATGCCCGTCGTAACCAGTCCATTCACCAACTGCTTGGCGTACGCATTGACCCCCAACAAAACAACAATCGTCAGCCCTACCATCCATGTGTAGTACCGCCAATCGCCGACGAAACTCAGCCGAAAGCACCGCCACAGGAAATTCAGGTATGCCTTCATCAGTGTCCCCCGCCTTGAAGGACCGGCAGCGATCGCTTGAAAGTATTGCGTGGGTAGTCCTCATCGAAGTAGTAGAAGAATCGCGGCAAGGTGCCCACTTCCTGCTTCAACACGAACACGTGTTTGTTTTTGAGTATCTGCGAGACTTCGCTTTCTGGATCGAGAATGTTGCCGAATTTTCGAGCACCGACGGGACATACTTCAAGACACGCAGGCATCTTCCCTTCACGCGTACGCTGCAAACAGAAATGGCATTTTTCCATCACGCCTTGCTTTCGCGGACGGTTTGAGAGGTAGGCCATGTCGGTGTTGATTTTGTCGCGTGGGATTTCCGGCTCGGTGAAGTTAAATCGACGCGCCCAGTAAGGACAGGCGGCTTCGCAGTATCGACAACCGATGCACCAGTCGTAGTCGATGACCACAATGCCATCCTTCTCCTGCCAAGTGGCCTCTACTGGGCAGACCTTCACGCATGGCGGATTGGCACACTGATGACACTGCGTCGGCATGTAGTAATGTTCGGCGTCGGGAACCGTTGGACGATCGTAGTCGTGACGCCCCTGCTCAACATCGATGCTGCCCTTGGGCATTTCAAGAACGCGGATGTACTGAATTTCGGGTGATCGACTCTGGTTGTTTTCCTCGACGCAGGCATGAACGCAGCGCCGACAGCCAATGCAACGGCCGAGATGCAGGGCATACACAAATTCGACGCCGTCCATGGCTTTGATGTCGCGTAGTTCCGGGCGAACCTTGTAGCGGTTCTCAACATCGACGCGGATGCGCTCGAGTGCCTCCTCCATGTCCTTCGGCGTCATTTCCTTGTAGTGATTTTGGAGAAATTTCTCGACGGTGAAGTCTTCGGTATCCAGTTGGCGAAGCGGGCTTAACGCAGCCGCCAGGGCAGCCGCCCCACCTGCCGCACCAAGACTTCCGCGAAGGAAACTGCGTCGCGACAGCTTATCGCGCTGCCCTGTTTCGCCAGCAGGTCCTGTCTCGCCACAAGACCCCGTCCCACCACAAGATCCACCATTGCATGGAGTCATTCGCCCCCCTCCTCATCTGGTTCAACGTATTCCTCTGGCTCACTTGGCTGATGGCGACTGTCCTCACCGTGCTGCTCTTGCGTGGTGAATTGATGGATCGCACGTCGCAATGGATCACGGATTTCTTCATGTCCATTGCCCCCCTCAGCGTGCTCCGCTTCCGTCGATCTCATTCTCAAAGTATTGGGGCCCGGAAGCGGCACGATCGGATCCATCGCTGGCACGCGCGGGTTGTGGGGATTGTGACACTCGGTGCATTGCAGACGTCGCACTTCACCTCGCGACGCATCCCAATATCCGTTGGTCCGACCATGTGCACCGCGTTCCCAATCTCGGAATGCCACACCATGGCACTTGGAACAGAGCGTGACAACATCGTTGAAACCGATCGTTTCACCGCCGCGAAGCACCAGCCGATTGCGGTCCTTCGTGTCGTGACAATTCCGGCACTGCTTGTTGATGCCATGGTTGAGCACCACATTTTGATGCTGGGCAAGAGCCTTGGGCGGATCGTCGCGTGGCGGGAACATCTTGTGACAGTCCATGCAGGTGCGATCGAACCCGCCGATATTGATCGTCGGTGGATCGTGCAGGATGATCCGACGCGGTTCCGTCGTCAGAGCGTCAGCGTTGATTGCTCTGGTCTCTTTGATTGGAACATCGAGGAGATCGGGCCCAAATGCGAACCATGCCGCCAAGGCAAAAAAGATGGGACCAATGCTCCACGCCAACCAACCCGAACGGCTCGATGCTGGTGCGTCGGAATTCGCGGCGGCGATTGGATTTGATTGCTCGGAAGAAGTGGCCATGTCAGCTTCCATTCCAACTGGAAACGCGCGAGTGTCATCAGTCGAACATCACTATTAAGCTATATCGACATGGAAATATAGCTTATTGAATTCGGCCTGTAAAGCCAAAAAACGGACGTTTCTTGACAAAAAACCCGACATGAATCATGCATCGACACGCGCCAGGTGGCGTCGTGGACGGTCCTGAAGCGACAAGGCAAATCAGGGGCCTGAATGCCTCTATGGCAGTCGATTTACGCGCCTAGATGGTATGGCTTGATTTTGAATGAAGGAGGTTCTCATGCGCGAAACCCTCCCCTCTAACGAGACATGACGGGATGGTGCCACTGCTTGAACCGGCATTGAATACGTCTAGAATCGGCGTTTCGCTGGAAGATGTTCACGATGCGCCAGTAGCTCAGCTGGATAGAGCACCGGATTTCTAATCCGGCGGTCGCAGGTTCGAGTCCTGCCTGGCGCGTTTAACTTCCGGGGCCAGAGATATTTCAATGGACCTGCTTGATCGACTACTCCAACACGACGCTTGGACAACCCAAGTCCTGCTGCAACTTGCGCAGGACCTCAGCGATGAACAACTGGACCGCGAGTTCGATTTGGGACATCGAACACTGCGTGCTACGTTTCATCACTTGATTTACAATATGGAAGCCTGGTCGGCACTGATGGACGGCCGCGATGTGGTCCGCTCGGAAAACCGCACGGTAGCAGGGATGCTCAAGCGTTTGGAGGCCGCCGCAGCGGTACTTGCCGATGTCGCACGTCGCGTCGCCGATCGTCGCGGTTGGGATGAGACTTGGACCGATCACCTCGACGATCCACCATCTGTGCGTACGTTTGGCGGGAGCATTGCACACGTCATGACGCACAGCATGCACCATCGAGCGCAGATCCTCTACATGTTGCGAATGCTTGGAATCGGCGACCTGCCCGAAGGCGATGTCCTCAGTTGGGAAGACCAGTGTGCACCACCCAACTTGAATCAGTGATGTCCGAGTTTGGCCCAGTGCCAATCGCGCTTCCGATCGCAAACCCAGGTTTTGGCCCTCGGGTCGAGCCATCGTGCATCGAGACTCTCCCCAGCCCAACATCGTGTTCACCCCTCAATATGCAGTAGAATTGGACACTCTGCGCAAATCCGCCCATGTCTTCGATCCGCTTGCAGCTCCATTCTGCGACACATTTTCGGACGCCAGATTCACGCGTCTTGCAGCGTCGCTGTCAATCGTAGACTCCCAGCAACGGTCATTCCCCGCGCCATTCTTGCTCATTCGATGTAGGACTGGCTTGGGACAACTTTGAAAGTGGATTGGGAGTACACGACATGGATCAGCAACGCATTGAGCGATTGGAAAGCAGTTTCAATCTGGTCGCACCTCGGGCCCAGGAATTGGTCGATCGGTTTTATGCGCTCTTGTTTTCGCGCTATCCGCAGGTGCGGCCGATGTTCCCCGACCAAATGGGCGACCAAAAGAAAAAGCTCATTGCCTCACTTGTCCTCGTCGTGCAAAACATCCGCACGCCCGACAAGTTGCTCGACCCGTTGACCGAAATGGGCAAGCGTCATGCTGAGTACGGCGCCGTCCCCGAACACTACCCCCTCGTGCGTGACACGATGCTTGAGGTTCTCGGCGAAATCGCCGGCGAAGCCTGGAGCAAACAGCTCAATGACGATTGGACCGCCGCCCTCGATTTGGTCAGCACCGTCATGATTGAGGGATCGAAGGCAGCCACCCAGACGGCGTAACCGAATCTTGGCGATACGAAAACGCCCCTCCGAATTCGCGCAACAATTGCCGCAGCCGGTTTATGAATCGGTTGCGGCTTTTTCCTTGGTTGGTTTCGCCGCAACCCGAAACG
>BQJS01000280.1 GCA_021604825.1 Phycisphaerae bacterium
TGGACGAAGCCGGGGGGCAAGGGTTTGCGACCGATTACGCGGGCACAGAATTTGACGCCGATTCATCGCTCCCAGCCGTTCAGACCTATACGGATGAGTTGGTCTTTCTTTCTGGCATCAGCGATGACGCGGACTTTGTCGCCGACTTGTCAAACACGTTCGTATTTCCGCAGGACAAGGTGCTGGCGATCTTGGCCCGTGAACTTCCGCTTCCCGAAGGTGAAGATAGTTTTATCTACAGTGTGCCCGAGTTGTTGAACGACACGTTTACGGAGGAAGAGTTGGCCGACGCGCGGATGCGAATCATCGTTGAGATCAATGATTCAATCGTCACTCCTCTTGAAAACGCACTGGCGATGTTCGACGACAAGCCATACATGACGCGCATGTATACGACGTTGTCGGCTGACGAAATGACGCTTGATCCGACGTTCTCCTTTAATCCGCATCTCGACGATCAGCCGTTGACCCGAACCGCGCAGATGGATTTGAATTGCAACTTCGGCGCGACGACCTGGACGTTGACGCTCGGCGAGGGTACCGGGCGCGATGGCGAGTTGGTCATCAACGGGTCTGGTGATCCTCCCGGATTCACGGCGCCGGTGATCGATCAGGAGTCGATGTGGCGCAGCGAAACGGTGGATGTCGCTGGGCCACCGCAAGTCGATACGCTCAGGACGTTTGGCGTGGCCAGGGTGATCGGCACGGACAGTGGGAGCGGATCAGACGGTACAACTTGCGGTGTTGGATTGTTTGGTTGCGGCGGCGGTGCGGTTGGCACCTTGGTGCTAACGATGCTTGGTTTGGGTCTGCTGAAGCGCAGACGTTAGCGACGGGCGTGTAGCGTCTCACGAATCTAGCAAGCAGGATCGAACGTAGATGTAACCATCTCGCTCAAAATCGCCGCGCATTACTCGCGCACCTCGGGGCCTTGAGCGACCATTCTGTGTCCTAATCTTGTCCAAGATTAGGCGAATGAAACACATAAATATTCATCTTTCGCTTACATATCCATCTGCGCTATAATGCAGATTCCAAAGAAGTTCCATCTCACAAATTTTCAGCGAAGGCGGTTTTCAATCGCTAGTTTGAACAAAACTTAGTGCAAGGAGAAGTTGTATGCCGGGGCACCGATTTCAGTTGGCGATCTTAACAGTTGGTTTGGCTTCGACCTCGGTCTTTGCGGGCTCGGGTGGTTCTTGGGTTGAATTTGTTGACGCCACCGGCTCGCGTTTGGTTGCGGACCCCTCGTTGGGCGTGAACGATGGCGAAGAGAAGGACTACGCCTTCGGTGATGTGGACAAGGATGGTGACCTCGACATTGTTTGCGTACGCAAGCAAGAATTCACCACCACAGGCCGACGTCGCAACGTCTTGTTTATGAACCAAGGCATTGCAGACGGCCAAGCGATCGACGGCGTCTTTGTGGACATGACGACGACGTTTGTCACAGATGCCGACGATGGCGGACAAGGCTTCCTCGATCTGACCAACGATCGCGATGTCATTCTGGTCGACTTGGACAATGATACTTGGCTCGACATGGTTACGGTGTCGACACTCAGCGACGGTCTGGCGAAGACCATTTCGCATCCGCGCATTTACATGAACAAGGGTGAGTTGGCTGGCGTCTGGCAAGGGTTTCGTTATGAGGAGGCTCGGTTTCCTCAGCTGACGACGATCGGGACGAATAACGCAGTGGCTCCCCGACTTTGCTCGGTGGCTGCGGGTGATGTTGATGGCGACGGTTTCGCGGATCTGTATATCGGCGACTATGACAGCGACGGCGTCGGGTCAGCCCCTCCGGAAAATCCGGCCGACGATGTTAATGACCGCTTGCTGATCAACAACGGTTCCGCAACGTTTATCGACTCGCGCGAAACCCGTATGACGAATACGATGTTGCTGTCGGCATTTAGTATGGCCGTCGCAGTCGTGGACATGAACGGTGACGGAACGCTCGACATCGTCAAAGATACCGCACTGCAAGACCCTCGTCGCGTTTCAATTTCATACAACAATCCAGCCAACGAAGGTTTCTTCAACGATTTCGATATCATCTATGGGAACGCCCCGTATCACATCACGGTGGGCGACCTCAACAATGACACGCTTCCGGATGTTGTCATCACCGACGACGGGCAAGACGTTTACCTGCTTAATACCGGAAACGGTGGAGATGGGTTGGCTAACTTTGTGCAGCAACCCTTCCAACGGGCGGCTGGTTCTGACGGTGAATTCGGTGGAAACCAAATTATTGCCGACATGAACAACGATGGTTTCAACGATGTGATCATCGCCGATGTGGATGTTGATAGCCCCGGTTGCGGTCGCCGCATGCACATGTATCGCAACCTCGGTAATACGCCGACGGTCACGTTGCAGGAGCAAGGACCAGCCCAACCCTGGACGCCCAATGGTGTCCACGACGTGGCCGTGTTTGATATCAATGGCGACGGTTGGTTGGACATGTTCATCGGAACGTGTACGGGTACAGAAATTTGGCTCAACCTTCCGCCCGTCAACCTTGTATTTGCTTATCCGGACGGCATTCCGGGATCCTTGACGCCGAATACGCCAGAAACGTTTCGCGTGTCGGTTAGCGGAACCGGCTCGACGCCTCAACCAGGAACGGGCAAGCAGTTTGTGTCAGTGGATGGTGGACCGTATGTCGAAACCAGCATGACTGAGGAGTCGCCCAACGTTTACTTCATCAATTTGCCGGGCATTCCATGTACGTCGACTTTGGAATTCTACGTGTCTGTAGAAACGACAACGGCTGCGGTGGTGACAGACCCACCCGGCGCGCCCTCAACGGGGTTCTCGCTGTTGGCCTCGCTTGGATCGGAGGTCTTGTTTTCCGATGACTTCGAGACGGCCAATCCTGGCTGGACGGTAACGAGCCAATCGATCACGACGGGCGAGTGGGTTCGAGATGATCCGATCGGAACGTTCTTCCCGGCCGCCAGTGGAATACCCGCTCAGCCGGAAAACGACTTCGGTGCATCGGTGGGCGAAACGATGTGCTACTTCACGGGACAAAACCCAACCGGAGCCGCCGGTACCGGCGACTTGGATGGTGGACCGACGATCCTGACGTCACCCGCTTTTGACATCAGCGGAAGCGATGCGGTGGTCAGTTATGCGATGTGGCATTTCTTCAGCGATAGCGGTGCCCAAGACGTCTTGATCACCGAAGTATCAAATAATGGGACCAATTGGGTGCAAACCGATTCGACCACGGGGACTGGTAACGAGTGGTCAACCCAGTCGTTTAAGGTAAGCGAATTTGTGACTCCCAGCGCCAACGTGCAAGTGCGATTCGTGGTGGCAGATCAGCCCAACGATAGCGTCACCGAATCTGCAATCGATAACTTCGTTGTGACGCGGATCGTTTGTGCGGATACGTGTGATGACAATACGGACTGCGACGATCTACTCTTCTGCAACGGCACGGAAATCTGCAACGGTAGCGATGTCTGCGAAGCCGGTACGGACCCATGTCCCGGACAGCTTTGCGACGAAGACAATGACCAATGCGTCGAGTGTCTTGGCGATGGTGACTGCCTGGATCTCGCTTTCTGTGACGGACCAGAAACGTGCGTGGCTGGCAGCTGCGTCAATGGAGCAGATCCCTGCACTGGTCCTGGACAGGTTTGCGATGAAGTCAATGACGAATGCGTCGGTTGCTTGAACAACGGCGATTGTGACGATTTGGAATTCTGCAATGGCTCGGAGACTTGTGACGGATCGAACAACTGCGTGGCTGGTTCTGATCCGTGTCCCGGTCAACTCTGCGATGAAGGTACCGACGCCTGTGTGGACTGCCTCGACGCTGGCGATTGCGACGATGGTAAATTCTGCACCGGTGCCGAAGTATGCGTAGACGGAGCATGCGACGCGGGTCCCGATCCGTGTCCGGGGCAATCATGCGACGAAGGTCTTGACGTTTGCGTGGATTGCTTAAACTCCGGGGAATGCGACGACGGTCTCTTCTGCAACGGGGCCGAAACGTGCAGCGGTGGTACTTGCGATGCCGGAACAAATCCATGCGGTGATCTGCAATGTGACGAGGACATCGACGAATGCGTGCGTTTGCTGCAGCCGCGTGTTGGAGCGCCAGCATTGGGATTGACGCCCGGGCAGGCAGCGCGCTTCCAGACGGGGCGGGCACGCTTTGATGAAACACTTTCGATTGCCAACGGTCTTGGACCAGTCTTCAATCAGAACGCGTGCGGGGCGTGCCACAATGCCGGCGCACTGGGCGGTTCGGGGGCGACTTTGGTCACCCGTTTCGGACAGGCTGACAAAGGTGGATTCAACCCGCTGGAAGAATTTGGCGGTTCGCTGCGACAGGCCAATGGGATCTCTGGATCCTGTGAAGAAGTGGTTCCGGTTGAAGCCAATGTCGTGATCAATCGATTGACCAACTCCACGTTTGGGGCGGGCATGGTTGAGGCGATTCCGGAGTTCGATCTGCTGGACAATCTGGCGTCGCAGCCAGCCCCTGTTCAAGGTGAAGCCCACATGGTGCCCGCGTTTGAAGATGGCGGTGGAGCACCGCTGCGGGTCGGCCGATTCGGTTGGAAGGCTCAGGTTGCGACTATCCTTACGTTTAGTGCCGATGCCTCCTTGAATGAGATGGGG
>BQJS01000281.1 GCA_021604825.1 Phycisphaerae bacterium
GGCATACTCGATCGCCCTGTCGTAGTCACCCTGAGCGCCAGCCACCCGAGCGGCAACAACATTCCAATCCGCATGGGTCTTGCCTTCAACCTTGACCGAATCGAGAACAGATTGGGCTTCTTGGTATCGCCCCGTTTCAAAATAACACTGACCCAGCGCGACGGCTGCAGCAACCTTTGTATCACCGACGAGCAAATCATTGAGCACGACTTCAGCCGCACGATAGTCACCCGTAGCGATCGCCAAACGGGCAACGTTCAACTGCTCACTCTCCGACGTCGATTCCTGAGCGTTCGAGAAAATCGGCAAGGCGGAAAGCGTCATCAGTATGGCGGCTCGAATGACTGGTCGCGACTTCATGGTTCTCCTCAATACCAACTACGGGCAGCGTACGCTTTTCCCACATCATCTGTGCGCATAAGTATAGGGGCCGCCTCAGTTGAGACGACCCCCGGGGAGCTGACTTTTTGTTTCGATCGCCTCGAAGCGATTGATGAACTCGACGATTTACGACACCAGGCGACGACGTCGGACACGAGTTCCGCTCAGGCCCAGCATCGTCAGCGTCAACATGCCGATGCTGCCAGCCCCGCAGAAGCCCGTGCGCTTTTCCTCACGGTCTTCGTCGTTGTTCTCGACCTGCTGATCATCGTCATTGTCGAAGTCGTCGTCATTCTCGACGTCATTCTCATTGTTCTGATCGACAACGTTTCCGTCATCTTCGTTGTCGATGACGTCCTGCTCGTCGCCATCGTTTTCGTCGATGCCGTCGTTGTTATCGATCTCGTCATCGTCATTCGGATCGCCTTCAACGATGGGATCTTCTTCGACCGGTGGCAGCACGACTTCGCAATCATCGATCACGCCATTTCCATCGCTGTCCAACTCGGTTTCATCGTCGATCCCGTTGGTGTTGCAATCGTCAAAGGGTTCGCCCGCCACCACCGAGTAAGTGAAGGTCACGTCGTATGGCGACTGGACGCCGTTGTTGAACATCCGCAGAGTTGCGTTGGTAGCCCCTTCCAAGGTTGGAACCAAAGATAGAATGATCTCACCTGTCGCTCCGGTATCGAGCGGAAGGGGCAGAGTGGTCAGACGCTCAAAATCACCGGCGTCATCGTTGAGGAAGTTGGCGTTGAACACGCTCATGTTGGCGTTTCCAACATTTTCCAGCCCGACCGAGATCTGATACTCCACGCCTTGCTCGAGTTCGCCGAGATCAATCGACTCACCGTTCGCAACGGTATTGCCATCGACGCTTGCGGTCAGCGCTCCGACTTGCGCTTCGGTGGCGGTTGCCCGCAACGTAAGCTCATAGTCGCCTGCTGGATCGTTGGTCGAGATGTTCAATTGTGCCGCTCTGAAGCCAGCCGCCGTCGGCGCGAAACCAATTGACAGAATCCCGAAACCACCCGGCTGAATTGGCTGACTCGGAAGAAACGCGGAGTAGTCCGAAGCTGCCGCGCCAACCATCGTGAACCCTTCGATCTCCAACACACCTTCACCGTTGTTGCTGACGGTCAGTGTTAGACCACCGTTTTGACCAACCTCGGTCGCTGGCATGTCGAGGATGCTGCCCGATGGAACCGTTTGAAGGCCATTGGCGAGTGACATCGACGGTGCGGCTTGCGGCGCGGTGATCTCTTCATTGCTGACCGTCAGACGATAGCGCTGCACGTCGTCGATACCGTCTTCCGAGAAGACGCGAATGTAGAAGAGTCCACCGAGTGCATAGGCAGCTGGTGGGCGATATTCCGCTTCGCCGGCTGCGTTGAAGTCGATGGTGCTGATCAATTGAATCTGCAGCGGATTCGCCGTCACGCGTCGATACACTTCAAATTTGAGATCGCGGGCAGCGGCTGCATCGATCGTTTCCAACTGAGCGTCGTCTTCGTCGGCGCTGAACTGATACTCGGTACCAACCGGTTCGAGACGGACCGCCATTCCGGGCAGGCCGTTGATGCTGCCAGCGACGGTGAAGCCATACCAATCTTCGCTGTCCTCACGCTCAATCGACAAGTCTTCGACGACAACGGTCTGCGTACCAGCCACGCTCGGATGCTCTAGCTGTAGGTCCAGAAACTTGTATTCGGTTTCGTCATCATTGGATTCGTAGCGATCACCATAGAGAAAGTGAATCGCCCGCATGTCGTCTTCCTGCGGACCGTCGAAGTCGGTGTTGAGTACCGGTTCCATCAATTTCGTGGCGTTTTGCGGGAGGACGTGATCGAGACCCAGGCCGTGACCGATTTCGTGAAACAGAACGTTACGCATATTGCGGAAGTTGTTCGTGGGATTGGCAAAGAGACTTACGTCGAGGCTGTCCATGATCATGTCGCCACCGAACGTCGGCGCCCAGTTTGTGGCCAAGGGTCCCTCGCCGATCGGCCGCATCGAGATACGTATGTCACCGCGAGCGCCAACCGCACCGGGCTCACCCTGTCCGGGAATGCCGAACGGAAACGATATACCAAACGCAGCCCCGTCATCGGGCACATTCACAAACGTGATGTTGGTCATCTCGCCGTAGCGGGCGAACACCTGATGAATGACGCTCTGCCATGCGCTTCGCCCACCGGGGAAATTTGCGTCGAACGTTGCAAACAAATTCGACGGGGCTGGCTCTTGATCGCCGCGGCCCGGAATCATCGTACCGTCGGGCACAAAGCTATAGGAAATGGTAAATGGTTCGCCGGGTTCGACGACACCGCTGTAAGCCGTTTCGGGCCAGGGTCCGCTCAGCAGCACAAAGTTGGGTTGAATCAGTCCATTGTCTTCGATCACCGGCGGTTCAAAACCGGGCTCGAACATCGTGCTGAATCCCTTGTGGGATTGGCACTGACTGTGATCGTCAGCGCGGGCGGCGTTCACGCTTGCCAACACGACGGTGATCGCCAGTGTCAGCATGTGACGCTTGTTTGAAAATCGATTGAGTGGATACAAAGAGACCAGGGAGCGAAACGACAGGGGGAGCGTATTCATTTTTCCTTCTCCGACAGTTGGGGAACTGTATTTCAAGGGGCAGGCCCATCGCCTCGCCACGAGAGAGTATTGGCCCCCAAACGGAGAAACCTTTCAGTACAAACTGATGAATTCGCCCTTCATATAGCAAACTTTGAACAGACCTGCCCGAACGTCCCAGAACCGTCCGGACACAAAAAAGCCCTCAAGAATGGCCTTGAGGGCTATAGTTACGGATTCTTGGTTGTGGATCGTCGCCCCGATTCAATCAGACAATACAGGGTCGGCCGAGAGTCCTAATCACCCTCGTCTTCGGATTTGTCGCTTCCCTTCGCGCCATCGTCTTCGGTGGTCGTTTCGTCTTTGGCATCCGGGGCGCTGGCGGCTGCATCTTTGTCCTTGGATTCCGACTTCGTCGATGGGGCTTTCAAAACCTCCGCGCGTTCGACGCGAACCTTAACGGCGGTGATGACCTTGGTGTCGTCGTCTTTCTCAACAATACGGACACTGCCGAATGCCGTCTCACCGACCTTCAAGTCTTTGATTGACGCGATGCTGCCGTTGATAAGGATCTCGGTTTCGTTGTCGACTTCGACCTTGTAGGTCAATTCCTTGTTGTGCTTTTTGCTGTACGTCCGAACCGCAACAACCTTGTTCCCGATGCTCTCGATCGTCCCGGTCACTTCTTCGATATGCGTTTTCTTTTTCTCTTCAGAGCAACCAGTCAGGAAACAAAACGCGCTCGCCAACACAACAACGATACCGATTCGGGGGTGGGTCTTCATGACAACGTTCTCCGCAGATGTTCAATTGCAGCCATGGTTACTTGCTGCGTGGTTTTTTGTCAGATTGGTCTCGCCAATTCCAGCGGCGCAGCTTATCACCAGAATCGACGCGGGCAAGCAAACAATCCGCCCAGGCAACCGTCGTACCAATTCCACATTTGCCCCGGTCCCTGCCGCCAACCCCTTCAAATCCTGCCATTCTGACACGGTCGATAACGCGTTTGTCGCCTTCAAATAGCCGTTTCGGGCACTTGGACGCCATTGTGAATTCTGGCATACCGATTGCACTTTTCCAATTGGAACCATACGCACTTATCCCCGTCATACGGGAGGTTGGAGAACATCGTGACACAGCATAATTTTACCATCAAAGCGCAGGAAGCATTGGCGGCTGGTCAGCAGTTGACCACCTCATCGGAGCATGGTTCGTACACGTCACTGCACGTGTTGTCGGCATTGCTGTCTGAGGGTGACGGTGGAATCGTGGTCCCGCTACTGCAGAAAACGGGCGTTCGCGTCGATCACCTGCGTGGTATCGTCGACGCAGAACTCAAGCGACTGCCCAAAGTCTCGGGCGGCTCGCTACAGTCAGCCCCCGAATTGCAGCAGATGCTTGAGCACGCTCGCAAGGAAGCCGACCAACTCAACGATCAATACATCAGCACCGAACACTTGCTGCTGGCCCTCGTCGAAACCAAGTCGCAGGCCAAGGAAGTGCTCTCGCTGGTCGGGGTCGAGCGCACAGCATTGTTGGCCGCCCTGCAAACCCTGCGCGGTGGGCAGTCGGTCAACACCGAAAACCCCGAAGCCACCTACCAAGCCTTGGAGCGTTACGGCCGCGACCTCGTCGCCCTC
>BQJS01000282.1 GCA_021604825.1 Phycisphaerae bacterium
TTCGCAGAGCGGGGCGTACATGATCACGCGGATGAGCAACCTGGAAACGCTCGACCCCGATTACGCGATTTCGATCGGCAATCAGATCGACCTGACCATCTCCGACATCGTGCGCTATCTCGACGAGTACACTGACATCGCTGTCTTTGGTCTGTACGTTGAAGGTTTCCGCGATCTCGATGGGTTGGCACTAGCGCGTGCGGTGGAAAGCGCCGTGTCGCGCGGGAAAGACGTTATCTTCTATAAAGCCGGTCGAACAGAAGCGGGGCGAGCGGCAACGGCGGGACATACCGCTTCAATCGCGGGAGACTACAACGTTTGCGAAGCGGCGCTGACCACTGCCGGCGCCCTGGTCGCGGAAACGTTCAAGGAGTTTGAGAATCTAGTGCAGCTGGCCTCCCATCTCAACGGTCGGGATTTCACTGGCCGGCGACTCGGCGGAATCAGCAATGCCGGGTACGAGGTGGTGGGGATGGCCGACGCAACTGTGGGCCGCAATTATCGGGTTTCCTTTACAGCGCTTCGCGATCAAGACGTTAACGGTTTGCGAACCATTCTTTCGCGCCACAAACTGGACGCGCTCGTCAATCTGCAGAACCCGATCGATCTCACGCCGATGGCTCCGGATGCTGCCCACGAAGAAGTACTGAAGCTCATGCTTGAGTCGAGCGACATCGACGCGGTGATTGCCAGCTTCGTTCCGATGACGCCGACGATGAAAACCACACCGGATGAGCTTTCGGATGGTTCGTCATTGTCCCATCGGATTCCGGAAATCTTCAATGCATCAACCAAGCCGCTGGTCGTGGCGATTGATTCAGGACCCGTTTACGACCCGCTCGCTCGTGCCATTCGAGATGGTGGTGTGCCCGTGTTCCGATCAGCAGACTCAGCCGTCCGGGCGATGGGCCGGTACGTATGTCACAGGACGCGAGACCGCGCTCGCAAACTCAACCGAACCGCCGTGTGACTCACGAACGGTCAGCACGATCATTGATTCGTTTTCGAGGCGGGGGATTTGGCGCAAACGGCTGCGCGATAACACCCCATCGCTATGATGCGGACATCCGTGTTCCAAACTAATGAATTTCGAATCATGAGCGCGGGATGGTGCGAACGGTGTTTTCCGTTTCGTTCTCAGTCGCTTCGTGCATTCAAGCGAAACACAATATTGATTAGGTCGGCGTCTTGCTGGGATGATGTCTGCAAACTACCCATTGGCGGTGGTGGTTGAATCAGTTTATTCTTAAGTTGTCATGCGTTGCTCGGTCGACCCGGGATCCGTCTCTGACATTGACCACATCTTCGCGGCACGACTTGTCGCTTCAGAAAGGAGACCTGAAGACATGGGAACACTCCAAGAAACCCTTCGCGCTAAAATTCCAGTTTGGCGAGAGGAAATTGCGAAAATCAAATCGACCATGGGCGACAAAGTCATTTCGCAGGTGACGGTGAACCAAGCCTACGGTGGGATGCGTGGCGTTAAGGGAATGATTTGTGATACCTCCGTGGTCGAGCCCGACAAAGGCCTCATTGTTCGCGGTCATCCTTTGCTGGAAATCAAGGACATTCGTCCCGAAGAAATGTTCTTCCTGCTGCTCACTGGTGAACTGCCTGACGCCGAGGCCAAAGTCGCGTTGCAACAAGAGTTCGACCGGCGTTCGCAGGTACCCGAATACGTGTGGGATCTCCTCAAAGCCATGCCGCGCGACAGTCACCCGATGTGCATGCTCGATACTGGCATCCTTGTCATGGAACGCGAGAGTGTGTTTCGTCAATGGTATGACAAAGGGATGGACAAGGAAGACTACTGGATTCCGATGCTGGGCGACGCGCTGAACATCCTGGCGCGGCTTCCAGTGATTGCTGCGGGCGTGTATCGCATTCGATACGAAAAAGGCAGCGTTATGCATTGGACGCACGGTCTAGACTTGGGTGCAAACTTTGCCAACATGCTGGGCATCGCTGATCCGACCCAGGCTTACGCAAAACTGATGCGCATGTACTTGAGCTTTCACGCCGACCATGAGGGTGGAAACGTTTCGGCAAATACGTGCCACACGGTGGGCTCTTCGCTTTCCGATGCGTACTACTCGGTGTCAGCCGGTTTGAACGGATTGGCTGGTCCGCTCCACGGCTTGGCCAACCAAGAATGCCTCAAGTGGATTCTTGAGGTCATAGAACGTTTCGGAGGTTCGCCGACGCAGGAACAACTGCGCGACTTTGCTTTCGAGACGCTGCGTTCAGGTCACGTGGTACCAGGGTACGGGCACGCCGTTTTGCGGGTGGTCGATCCGAGGTTTGCCGGGTTCCTGGAATTCGGGCGCGCTAATATTGCGGACGATCCAGTCTTCAAAACGGTATCGGATGTGTTCGACGTGGTGCCGAACGTGCTGAAGGAATATTCCGCCGAGCGCGAGAAAGCCGGCAAAGCGCCAATCGCCAACACGTGGCCCAATGTAGACGCCGTCTCGGGTTCGCTGCAGTACGCGTTTGGCCTTACCGAGTTTCCGTTCTATACGGTGCTGTTCTCGGTGTCGCGGGCGATGGGAATGCTGTCGCAGTTAGTTTTGAACCGCGCACTCGGCTCAGCCCTGACGCGTCCCAAATCAGTCTCAACTGCGTGGATCAAGAAGCAGGCTTGAGGTCTGGTGCAACACCGTTGATTGACCGCGTCTGGCATTCAGCGGCGATTGCAGACCGGTCGTTCCAGTAAGCGACTAAAGCTTTTTGGGGAGTGGGAGTACACTGAGGCGTTGGCATCTCGAAAGTGGGCCCGCGAAATGGCGGGCGTCTCGTATCAATTGCCAATTTGAAATCGGAGGAGGAGGGATTCGAACCCCCGGTACGGTCACCCGTACACTGGTTTTCAAAACCAGCGCCTTCAGCCGCTCGGCCACTCCTCCAGCACAACCCAACCTCGTTTTCCGTTTCCGGCACCGTGCGCAATTGGCGACGGGCGAGATTCTGGCTGGCTTGGTGGGGCACCTTACCACAGACGATTCCGGCTTGCCAGATCGCGAATTGACTGGTGAATATGGGGCTGGACGTGGCGGGCTGTTCGATGATTCTGACGCTTTATGAAGCGATCACGCACGGTACGAAAAGACGGGTTCACCAGGCGATTTCGATCGCCTGAACGTCTGATCTTCAGTTGACTCAGGTGATTTTCTATTTCTTCGTCGTGGCCATGCCGTGTGCAGCGGTCCAGGCTGACTCCAGCATCATCGTTCCGGGAGGGCCGATCTTCCCATCCTTGTCGATGATAACCGCGTACGGGATGCCTTGGACGGCGAACCCGTCGAAGAATCTTCCGAAACTTGCGTCTGGCGCATTACCCCGTGTTTCGACGAAAATCGGGTATTTGAGTTTGTGTTTCTTGACAAATTTTTCAACGACGGAGATGTCTCGTTCGGCAGAGTGGATGCCGATGACGACAACGTTGGTTTTGTCTTTCAGCTTGTTGAACTCATTCATCTTGGGCAAATGAGCGCGGCAAGGCCCACACGTCGTGGACCAGAAGTCAAGCACGACAACCTTGCCGGCCAGGTCTTTCCAAGTCATCGGCTTGCTGTTGATCCATTTGCCTTTTGGGAATGGCGGGGCAGGTTTGCCGACGAGCTGATCTTGGGCACGCCTTGTCGAACTCTCTCGCTCATCGCGCTCGGCAGCTTCCTCCAAGATTTCTGCCCATTCTTCCTCGGTCATGTCGGATTTGTATTGATAGAACAAAGACGGGTCGTGCGTGTAATCAGTCACGTTGGCGTTTTCGGGGATATCGATGACAAACATTTCATCTACAAGCTTCGGGTTGATGCGGACCTCAACGACCTTGAGCTCACGCTCACCGGATACGTAAACGTTGGCTTCGTCGTCGAGATCGTAAACCGTGTATCCCTGGGTCATGGGCAGCCATCGGCCGGGTGCAATTTCTTCATAATCGCCTTGCCAGAAATCGAAATTGTAATTCTGTACGATTGTCATATGCCTGATCAATCGGTTGGAGTCCACAGAGATATACCATCGGATTGTGTCACCCGATTCGGTATTATCCAAGACATGGCAATCGACGCCGCGGAATGTCTCCCGCCCCTTGTACACGAAGTCTTCTGCTTGTTCGAAGGTTCGAATTGGCCAAGGTAGTTTGGGATCGCGCCACCAGAATGAGTGCGGGCCCGCACGCAACCAACTGATATCGATGAAGAAGTATTCGCCCACCAGCCGATACGGCTGCACGTCAATGGCATAACTCTCGGTCTTATGGACGAAGTACTCTTCTCTCGTTCTTGCCACTGATCCGTTCCAAACAGCCACTCTTCTGCTAAAGCCAGGTTGCTCGTACCGTTTATGTACGCGATTCTTATCGAAGGCCAATTCGAGCGTTTCGAAGGTCTTAGGCTTGATGTCAGGATGAAGATTCGGATCGAGCTTCCCATCGATCGCAAACCCTGCGAGCCGCTTGCGACTTAAGGCAATGGATTTTTGACTACGCGTCCAACCGCCTTCAAATCGGATCAACAACCCGCCCACCTCATGAATCCAATTCTCACTCTCGCGCACGGAGCG
>BQJS01000283.1 GCA_021604825.1 Phycisphaerae bacterium
GGGCGGCGTATAGATTGCCCAACGCATACGTCGGGAAATATCCGAATCCACCCAGCGACCAATGAATGTCTTGAAGGCAGCCGTCGGCATCGTTGGGCGGCGTTAATCCGAGGAATTCCTCCGACTTCTGATTCCAAGCCGCCGGCAAATCCTTCACGGCAAGGCGCCCGGCGATCAGTTCGCGCTCAAGTTCAAACCGCATAATGATGTGCAGGCTGTAAGTGACTTCGTCGGCTTCGACCCGGATGAGCGACGGAGCGGACTTGTTGATCGCCCGATGGAACGCGTCGAGTGAAACGTCGCCCAGCGCTTCGGGGAAGTGCTCTTGGGCGGCAGGGTAGTGGTGCTTCCAAAACGGTAGCGATCGGCCCACCATGTTTTCCCACAGTCGGGATTGTGATTCATGGATGCCCAAGGAGGTAGCCGTCGCCATCGGTGTGAACTGATGGGCTGGGTCGAGGCCTTGTTCGTAAAGTCCATGACCCACTTCATGCAACACGCCAAAAATAGCTGGCGAGAAGAACCGCTCATCAAACCGCGTGGTGACGCGAACGTCTCGCGGGCCCATCGACGTGCAGAACGGATGGACCGACCGATCCAGTCTGCCGGCTGTGAAATCAAAACAGATCGCTGAGGCCAAATGTCGGCAAAGTTCCTCTTGCGCTGCCTCGGGGTAGTGCCTGCGCAGAATTTCGTCGTCGATGGGGTTTGCAGATTGGCCAATCGCCTTCACCAGTGGCACGAGTGCTTCGCGCAGCGATTTGAACAGAGCATCAATCTCAGCCGTCGTGGACCCCGGCTCGTACTCATCCACCAAGGCGTCATACCGTTCCGACTCGAAGCCAATGGCGTCGGCTTTTTGCCGGGCAAGGTCGAGCAAGCCTTCAAGGTGGGGGGCGAACGCTTGAAAATCATCTTTTTGCCGCGCTTGAGCCCACGCATCTTTCGCCAGTGACGACGCCCGACTTAGTTGCTCGACCAGGTTGGATGGCAGCCGCACTGCTCGTTCGTAATTGCGTTTCGCTTCGCGGATAATGGTGTCGCGCGCAGGCTCCCCGGTCTCTTCCACTTCAGATAGCAGATCGCCCAATTCGTTGGACGTTTGAAGTTGATGCGCGGTGATCGCGATCTGAGCACACATTTCGGCGCGGGCTTGGACCCCTTGTTTGGGCATGTAAGTGTCCTGATCCCATTGGACAAGCGCGTCGACGGCAGTCAGTCGACCGATTTCAATGACTTTGTTTAGTAGGTCAGCGTAGGCGTCGGGCATCGGGTATTTGGCCTTTGGCGGTGTTAGACGGCTGAATTCGTTGAATCATGCGACGTGGCATGTCCTCCAGCGGAGTATTTAAGTCGTTGTTTTAACAGCGTCTGCGCCACGTGTGGATTTGTTTTTAAAAAAAATTATCGGCCTGCGTCAAATCCCGAATGCATTGTGTCTATGGTGTAACGGTGCGAGTCTACAGGCGTCAATGCTAGAGCCAAATCTGAACGGGCGCGTTCGACTTTGCCACTTTTAGCGTCAAGGCTGGCGACATCTTGGTTCAGGTTGCACTTGGAAACGGCCCTATTTGATAGAGCGGTGCTTCAAGTGGGGCTTGATGTGTCTCCGCAAAGGGTCACGGCGTGTCACCTAATTACAGTCCAGCTATTATCAGGTTTGGCGCCCCCAGGATCGATCACGCGAAATGTTCAAATGTGTTGACTTTGTATCGGCACGTTGTCAGAATTGTAATTAAGGCTAGGCTGGCCAAAATTTTGCAAAACCAATCACTTTCAAGTCGGAGGCCGGGGCAATGAACGGCAACCTGGGGAACGGGCGCGCAGGCACATCATCGGTGTCTCGCACATCTGGAATCTTAAATCGATGCTGTTGTTTGAATCGTCGATCCTGCATTAGCAGGGTGGCGATTTTTGTAATGGCGTTTGGCGCAATGGTGGCTCCGTTTGCAGCGGGCGTTGCGCATGCGCAGTTACCGTATGACTACGATCGCGACGGTGATCGTGACTTATTCGACTTGGAAATCTTTGAGCTGTGCCTCCAAGGTCCGGGCGTTCCGCACATTCCCGGTTGCGAGCCTGGCGATCCTGACGGAGATGGTTCAACTGACCTGCAAGCATTTGCTCAGCTGCAGATTGAGTTCAGCCTGACAGCGGAAGGTGCGTGCTGTCGCGACGGCGTGACATGCGCGGTCGTGCCTGAGGATCAGTGTATCAATCCGCCATTCTCCGGCGTCTACCTGGGTGATGGAACAACATGCGATCCGAATCCATGCAGCGATCCGACGATCTTCCCGGCGACGGCGACAGAGTGTCCAGTCGAGTTTTCAATCTGTCCCTGCGACCCGACAAGATGTCCACAGCAACCCACTGCCTGCCCGCAAGACCTTACCAATTGCCCGCAGGCTGCAACTTTGTGTGAGTTCACGGTTTGCCCCCAATCACAGACGTTCTGCCCTGATCAACCGACATTTTGTCCCAATCAGCCGACGCTTTGCCCTGGCGATCCGGCAGCAGGATGTGACCCAACGATCTTCCCGCAAGTAGCAACACAATGCCCACTGGATCCGACCATCTGCGAACCAACCAACTGCCCGATTTTCCCGACGGTCTGTCAGGACACGGTTTGTCCGGATGTTCCCACGGCTTGTCCCAAGGAAATGACAGTTTGCCCGGCAGAGCCGACGACTTGCCCCCAAGAGGATACGTTCTGCCCGAATTTTGATACGACTTGTCCTTTCCAGCCGACGCAGTGTCAGTTCACGGTTTGCCCGGACGTTCCAACGTTCTGTCCGGCGAATGGCGCAGACTGCCCGCCCGATCCGGATCCGACGGTGTTCCCGATCGTTGCGACGCAGTGTCCGCAAATTGCGACCGAATGCCCGTCGCACTCGATCTTGACGATTTGCGAAGTGACCCTGTGTCCTGCCGGTGCTGGCGAATTCACGCAGTGCCCGGTTGAGCAGACATTCTGCCCGGTCAGTCCGACGAACTGTCCGTGCGATGAAACCCGCTGCCCGATCGCGGTGACGAATTGCCCGACCGAGCCCACGCTCTGTCCGCAAGATGGAGTCAATTGTGAAGTCACGATCTTCCCGACAAGCCCAACGACTTGTCCCCAGGTCGTGACGACGTGTCCGGAAACACCAACGATTTGCCAAACCACGCTGCCCACGATTTGCGGCAACGTGTTTACGGTCTGTCCGGCCACCGACACGCAATGTGGCAGCCAGTTCACGCAGTGCCCCGATGGAACCGTGACGACCTGTCCGGTTCAGGACACAACTTGTCCGGCACTTCAAACGGCATGTCCGACGGTGGTGACGCAATGCCCGGCAACGCCGACGCAGTGTGCGGTTGAGGCTACCATTTGCCCGACGCTCCAAACGACCTGTCCGCAGGACCAAACGATTTGCGAACACACGCAATGCCCGACAGTTGTGACGGTTTGCCCGATTGATGCGGCTGGCAATTGTCCTGATCCGACCGTGTTCCCCGTTGGACCGACCATGTGTTCGACGATTCCGACGGAATGTCCGCAAGAGGCAACTACTTGTCCGCAGGTGCTCACGGAGTGCCCGAAGACATTTACGGTTTGCCCGTGCGATCCGACGACCTGTCCGGTTGACCAGACGCAATGTCCAGACGACGTCACCAACTGTGCGTCAGCGCTGACGGTCTGCCAGTTCACTGAGTGTCCTGTCGTGGTGACCAACTGTCCGGTTCAGCCGACAGCTTGTCCGGCAGAGCCAACCTTCTGCGATCCGACAGGATTGGCAACGATCTGTGAATTTACGCAGTGTCCGCAAGACGTGACGAACTGCCCGCAGAACCCGACTCAATGCGAGTTCACGAACTGCCCGCAGTTCCCGACGGTCTGTCAGTTTACTCAGTGTCCACAGGATCCGACGTTCTGCCCGAAGGAGTTCACGCTCTGCCCGGCCGAACAAACGACCTGTCCGCAGACTGATACGTTCTGTCCGAACTTCCAGACGGAATGTCCGGTGATTCCGACGTTCTGCGAATTCACGCAGTGTCCGCAGGCCAACACATTCTGTCCTACAAATGTGACGATTTGTCCTGTGATTCCGAATGTCTGTCAGGATCCTGAGCCCACGATCTTCCCAACGCAGGTCACCAACTGCCCGGTCATCCCGACCGAGTGCCCGGTGGACTCAACGATGTGTGAATTCACGATCTGCGTAATCGCAGGTCAGTTCACGACTTGTCCTGCCAGTGAAACATTCTGCCCGGCGGTCGTCACGACCTGTCCGTGCGATCCAACGCAGTGTGGCGTGCAGGGCACGACGTTCTGTCCAGCGGAACCGACCCATTGTCCGCAGACACCGCCCGATTGCGACTTCACGATCTTCCCGACCAACCCGACATTCTGCTCGGCGGATATCGTGACGACGTGCCCGGTGGTGCCGACGATTTGCACGCAGGATCAGCCGACGTCATGTCCGGTCGATACGGTTTGTCCTCTTACAGTAACATCGTGCGAGTTGGTTATCACGGCATGCGTGAGTTCGCCAACGGTTTGCCCGCTG
>BQJS01000284.1 GCA_021604825.1 Phycisphaerae bacterium
CGCGGCAAACATGCTTGCAGAAAACAGCATCAACGCATAATTTTTTATTAGTGAAATATTCATTTTGTAGTCTCCCTTGACTATCGCTGTACGACTACAGTGAGTTGAATTCGATAAGTTCGACGCGATCACCCGTTGTCAGATCGATCTCCACGATCAATCCAACATTCGGCGCGTAGTACTTGTTTTCCTGCGCTTCAGGATCAAGTGGCGAGAAGTCGTAGGTGCGGAGACAAGCCTGGTTGCAGGCAGCAACTACAGAGGATTCATCGGCATCTGTAGCCAGAATCTCAATCACGTCTTCTGCGTTGCCAACGGAGAGTTCCTGGCGAAACAGCTCACCGACCACCGGTGTCTTCGGTAGCAGCACGCCACCCTTGTCGCCGTCCCGTCCTGCCTTGAATGATCCGTCATCAGATACAAGTTCCGGCAACGACGGTTCATCGCCATCGAAAAACTCATAGTCTTTGACTTCTTCACCGCAGTACCAGACATTGCCGTCGACATCCTGGGCGAACCAGTCGTCCGTATCTTCCACCAACTCATCGTCTACCGTCACCACGTCGCGTACGACGACGCAGGTAATGCCATCGATGAGTTTTGTTTCGGGCAGCACCGTGACGACGATGGTCTCAGTGATCATTTCACCGTCTTCCTCGAACGTCCCTTCGTAAACCCAACTGTTTCCCTGAACCAGCGGAAACCACGGGTTGGGCTCTTCGGTAATACCGATCTGTAATGGATCGACGAAACTTGCGGCAAATGCCTCACCGAACTCCGGCAAGTGAGCCGCGTCCGCAGTGATGTCACATACATTTTGCTGTGACTCGAATATGGCGCCGCATTCTTCGAGAACCTCATCGTAATTGTTGCGGGCGTCATCGAGACAACCGTCCAGCCCGGCTGCAGGTGAATCCATGCAGATGCCGCGTTCGGTGTAAAGATCATCTTTCGCCGCGTAGGTACATGCCAGATTCGATGCGCTGGCAGCTGCGGCACAGCCGATTTCCTGCGCATTGGCGTTGAGTGCGCACATCGTCAGCACGCTTGTAAGCCAGCAAAGAGATTTTGCTGGCCAGAATTTCCAGTGTCGCATTGTTGCTCTCCCATCCTGAGTGTTCTGTTTTTTAGACGGAATCGGCAGAACATTCGGTCGGAAGTGGGGAGCCCGGCGATCCTTTACATAAGAAAGGACCGGCGAACAGCGGTTTGGTGAGCGTGCCTTTCTCTACTTATCAACAAGAAACAGGACCCGTTGCAATAAAAAGGACACCCACAAAAGACCAGATCAATTCAGATGCCGAGCAGGCGAAGCAGCTGCCTTTAAAAGGACACCCATGAAGAATGCCTTTAAGAGGACACCCATAAAGAATCAGGACTTGTCGTTTGTCGAACATGCCAGCCGGTTGAATGTGCATGTCCTTATTGGTTCTTGCTGGCCTTTTCCGTTCCACGCCACAGACTGAAGGGAGCGCAAAGCATCCGCTGACAGCCGGGTGCAAGCCGGCCGACATCCTACAACCAGTCGGCACCCAGGTTCTCGGTGCCGGGAACCGGCATCAAAGTGAGCGACAAACTGTAGAAAACCGGCGGTTACGAGGGTCGGGTCTGCAAAGCGCCCGCCCCCGCCGCCCTGAATACAACAATCAGCACGGGAAGCAACGTGATATTGGCGAGCAACGCGACGGCCATTGCCACACTTGTTAACACACCAAAATGTATCGTTGGTACAAACCTGGAAAGCACCAGTATGGAAAACCCAAGGATTACCGTAATACTCGTGAAGTAGATCGCCCGACCGATACTCAGGTGGCACCGCTGCACAGCATCCCAGTAATTGGAGTCGGCACGGAACTCATGCTTGAATCGATGCACGTAGTGAATGGTATCGTCGACACCGATGCCGATTGCGATTGCAGCGATTGTGATGGTCATCAGGTCCAGGGGAATTCCGAGCCAGCCCATAAGACCCAGAACCATGCCCGCGGAAACCGCTGTCGGCACGATACCGACCAGCGCCAGCTTCAGGGAACGAAACAGGGCAATGAATGTGAGGAAAATTGCCACGATGACTGCGGCAAGGGTCAGAATCTGCGAGCTGAACAGGCTCCGCAACAGGTTGTTGTACAAGACCAGCATTCCGTTCAGTCGAATTTGCGAATCTTCCAGGCCAAACCGGGTCTGCAGGCCGGTCTGTATCGTCTGCAACAGCGCATCCTTTTTCAGCTGAGGATCGGATTCAAACACGCGAACACTGAAACGAAGTTGTTGTCCGTCGGCGGACAGATATGGCGCGATAAGTGTCTCGCGTATGTCCGGTGGAATTCGCTTGTAAATTACCGACAGCAACATGTTGTCTTCTAATACGCCTGGCTCCAGGCTGTGCAGCAGACTCGCGGTCGTCGCGAGTGATATGACTTTGCCGGTATCGGGCAACTCGTCGAGGAATTCGTGAATAGCGATCACCCCGTCAAGTTGCCGGCTGTTGTACCAGTAACTCGTTGCGGCAAACCCTGCGTTGCCCTCGTCATCATCGGCGTAAATATCCTCGAAGTCGTCAGCCGCCACCGGGTCTTCGTTGAAGCCCAGGTCGACATCGATCGGCGCATCAATAATCACGTCAAGCGGTGTCGTGCCGCCCAGCTTGCGGTCGATCAACTGCATACCCTGGTAGATCTCGGTTGATTTTTTGTAGTAGTCGATAAATCGATTGTCAACCGACAAGCTGTTGAGCCCGATAAAACTGACGCTGGCCAGCAATAGCCAGGTGAGTAGCGTTACCATGAATCGCTTGCGAATGAATGTCGCAACAGACCCTGTTATCCGCGCGGTCATGTCATTTCGAGTATGCGGCACACCGGGTTGCATCAACATCAGGGATGCCGGAAACAACGTAAACGCAAGCAGCATTGAGACCAACACACCGATTGACATCATCAGTCCGAAATCAATGACCGGCCGAATGCCACTTACCAGCAGTGATCCGAAAGCGACAATCGTCGTCATCGCTGTGTAAAAACACGGTACGAATATTTTGCGCACGGTTCCGGATACCAGCGTGAACTGGCTTGCCTCAGGTTGTCGTTCGTGAAGTTCGCGAAAACGAACGATGAAATGTAACGTCAGGGCCAGGCAAAGAATCAGTATCAGCGATACGAAATTCGATGATACGACGGTGACACGCCACTGCAGCATTCCAATCATGCCGGTCAGCACCACGCTCGCAGCGACGCATGTCAACAGCGGCAAGATGGTCCAGCGAAACTTCTTGAACAGCACGCTCAGTGCAAGAATCAGAAAACCGAATACGGCTGCACCAAACAACAGCAGGTCGCTGCGAATGTAGCCGATGGAGTCCGCAACAATCATAGGCACACCACCAACATGCATCCTGGCGACATCCTGATGTTCGAGCATCACTTCGCGCAGGGCGGTGATCGTCATTGCCTGTTGCGAAAGCGCTGCGGCTGTTGCTTCATCATAGGCACTGGTCACCGCCGCCAACTGGCTGGCGTCACTTTCGTCCAGGGTCCCCGCAAACGTCTTGTCGCGCAGTTCGGCGCGTAATTCTCGCAGCTCGTGCAAGCCGTCGTACGGTTCGAGCGCTATCGTCATCGCGGTGGTGGTGCCGTCGCTGCTGACAATGAGGTCGCGATAGAGTGGGCTGGTCTGCAATTCCGCCCTGGCAAGCTGACGATCGGTCTCGGAACTCTCGAGCCGGCGAATACCAGCCTCGAGGTTTCTGAGAATTGCGGGCGGGCTCATGACCAGCGGCACATCAAGAATGCTGGTGACTGATTCGACGTGGGGCAAACCACGGAGCTTGTCGCGCAATACGCCGATATCGTGAAGAACTTCCTCGCTGAAGAGATCGCCACGCGGCGAGTAAGTCACAATCAGGTAGTTGTCGGAGCCATAGCGGGAGCGAAGAAAGCGGTAGTACTCAAGATCCGGGTCTCGTTCGAGCACCAGGGAATCCGAGCTGGCGTCAAGCCGGAAGTCCTGTGCAAACCAGCCAAAACCCATGACGACCAGGGTAATCACAGCAAGCACCGCCACCGGCCGCCGCAACACGATGTTGTCGTAAACGTCAGCAATGTCGGGCAATCGTCGTTTCATTCGGGCTCTGCGCGGTAGTGGCGAGAAAGTTACACGCAGAATAGATCAGATCGCCCCCTTTAACGACCGGATCGAAGACAGCGGAAGGGACACCCACAACAGATTGGATCGTATCAATGCCGAAAGGGCGCACCGGCTGATTGTGCGTGTCCTTTCTAAGCGGCAGTTAACATGGGTTCAGGTCACCGGATGGGCACAGCGTCGCTTATCATGCTATGCACACGGAAAAGCTCCGACTGATTCTGATCCACAATCCGGTTTTTGTGCGATTGCACCGGGAGTCGATTCTCGCCCATTCCTGAACATAGGAAGTCGAGGTGAAAACGAGATAGGTACCAGGCACTCCGGAATGTAGAATGGTGATCCAGCGTTGCTATCACCGCACCGCTTGAAACCAACAAGAACAATAAGAAGGGGTGG
>BQJS01000285.1 GCA_021604825.1 Phycisphaerae bacterium
CAGCGAGCCATCCCGCAAGCGCCAAACACCATCAACCATAACCGAGTCAACCCGCGCCGTCGGCAAACCAAACAAAACATGCCCCAAGAAGTTCTCCGAACGAAGCGGCGTCGGCACAAGATAATCCATCAACACAACATCGGCCTTCGCACCAACCGCCAACCGCCCAACGTCCCATCCCAAACACCGCTTCACAATCTCGCGGTTGCTCTCCAAGAGCAACGTCCCAGCCTCCGCAAACCCAACGCGCGGATCACCCGTCCCGTGCTTGTGCAGCAGATTGACAGCCCGCACATCATCCAGCACCGTCGCGGACATCCCATCCGTACCAAACCCAACGCAAACACCACCCGCAAGCATCCGTTGAATGTCAGCTCGACCAACAGCATTGTTCATATTCGACTGCGGATTGTGAACCACACACGTCGACGTACTTGCTAGCAACTCATGCTCCGCGTCATCAAGATGAATGCAGTGCGCGCAAATCGAATTCGCCCCCAACACGCCGGCGTCGGCCAACCGATTCACCACCCGCTTGCCATACTGCGCAACACTGTCCTCCGGATCGAACGTAGACTCAGCCACGTGAATATGAAAACCGCGATTTGAATCGTTCATCGAATCCACGCATCGGGCAAGCAACGCATCATCCAGCGTCATCGAAGCATGCAAGCCAAACATCCCGCGCGCAAGACCAGTCGGATCTACCGCACATTTCTCAAGAAACGAAACGTTCTCTGCAACGCCTTCATTTGCGATCACCGCACCATCACGATTTGAAACTTCGTAACACAACCCACACCGCACGCCCACGTTGCTGGCTGCCGACGCAATGGAATCGAGACTGCCCGTCACCGCGTTGGGCGACGCATGATGGTCGATGATCGTGGTCACGCCAGCCCGAATCGCACGCGTCATCGCCACGAGCGCGCTGTAACGAACGTCATCAAGCGTGAGTGCTTTATCCAACGACCACCACAAACGCTCCAAGATTTCCTTAAAATTCGTCGGCGGAGGATCATGCGGACTGAGTCCACAAGCAAACGTGCTGTAGAAATGATTGTGCGCGTTGATGAATCCTGGCAGGATCAGCCGACCACCGGTGTCGATAACGTCACCATCCATCGCGCCGGCATCAGCCCGCGGGCCGACCCACGCAATCTCCGTCCCGCAAATCTTGACCGCACCGTCATCAATAACACCCGAACCATTGTCGAGCGTAACAATCGTTCCGCCGGTAATCCAAAGCGATTCACCCATGGGTCCACACCTCACACCGATTCATCAAACGCATCTAATTCCCTTAACTGTAGCCCAAACCAGCGTTCCGCAACACCACGACGAATCACCGCCTATACCACATTCGATAAACACCTTTATGACCGACGCCGATGGTGGTAACATTCACAATGCGCCGTCGCCCGTAACCGATCGATTTCATAAACCGCCTCGGAAGAAAACGCCCCATGGTCGAACTCATCTGCACATCTTTCGCGGACCACATCGTCCGGATGCACCACGAGTTGCAGACCCAGTCCGCGATCTTCGATTTTCAAAAGGGCAAATGGTTCACCCCAGACCCATCCGGTCCGGACCTGTCGGTCGCATTTCACGATCAACGGGCAGCCAACGCATCAGGGCCAGCCGCCGGTCCGCACGGACAGATGGCCCAAAACATCGTGCTGAGTTATCTCGCCGGCGGGCGCATCCTCGAACTCAAGACCGTTCAGATCAATGACGAATTGAAAATCCCCCGCCCTTGCATCGATGCGACCAACATCGGTTACAACGTCGAATGGTCGCAGGAATTGCGGCTGCACGAATCGCTGCACGAATACGTCAGCGGGGCGATGCTCGTTCACATTTTGCGAAACGGCGGGTTCTTCGACAACGTCAATATGGCCGAACCCATCGGCGACGTCATCTACGACATGTCGGTCGGTTACGACCTCGCAGGTATTCAACACCCACGCGTACGCCGTTTCATCGAAGGCATGCTCGACGCCACGTCGGTCGTCGACGCCCTGCGATTACAAATACCGGCAAAGTACAAACACCTGCGCGACCTCGACTATCCGACGAATATCTCGCGCTCGATCACGCTTTCGACGTTTCACGGCTGCCCTGCCGACGAGATCGAACGCATCTGCGAACACCTGATCGAAACGTACAACGTCAACATCATTATCAAAATGAATCCGCCGATGCTCGGCAAGGATCAACTGGAAAATCTGCTATTTGAAGTGATGGGCTATCGCGACATCAAAGTGCATCCGCCCGCATACACCAGCGGCTTACAGTTCGACGAGTCGCTCGACATCGTCCGCCGCCTCGACACGCTCGCCAAGAAGCAGGGCCTCCGCTGCGGTGCGAAGTTTTCCAACACGCTTGAAGTCGCCAACCATCGCGAATTCTTCACGCCCGACAACGATGTGATGTATCTTTCAGGCCAACCGCTCTATGTGTTGGCGATGGCTCTCGCCGCAAAGTTACGCGCTGAAGTCGATGCCGACGTCCCCATCACATTCAGCGCCGGCATCGATCAGAAGAATTTCGCCGACACGGTGGCATGCGGCATCGCACCGGTCACCGTTTGCACCGACTTATTAAGACCGGGCGGCTACGCGAGGCTACCAAAGTATCTGCACCAACTCACCAAAGAGATGACAAAACTCGGCGCGGGTTGCGTCGATGAGTACATCTTGAAACGATGCGAGACGCCTGGTATAACCGACCCAAAGCAAGCCGGCTGGCACAACACGCAATCCATCGCCAAACAAGCCGCCGCCGATCCACGCTACGGCCAAGGCAAGAACGCGTCCATCCCCAAGCGCATCGGCTCGCACCTCGTCGTCTTCGATTGCATCACCTGCGACAAGTGCATCCCCGTCTGCCCGAACGACGCGAATTTCACGTATCCGCTGGCCCAGCAGGATTTCGAGTATCGCGACATCATCGTTTCACCGGATGGCCAAACCCGCCTCGCCGACGAAACGCACACCATGAAAATCGAACGATCCATGCAGATCGCCAACTTCGGCGACTACTGCAACGAATGCGGCAACTGCGACACCTTCTGCCCCGAATACGGCGGACCGTTCATCAAGAAGCCAACGTTCTTTAGCCGCCTTAGCGAATTTCAACTGCGAAGCGACCACGACGGCTTCTTCGCCAACCGCACCCAATCGCACGACACCATTCATGGCCGCATCGAAGGAAGCGAATACTTGCTTCGCATCGACCGCGATTCCGGCAACGCCCACTACATCGACGGCAAAACCGAAATCCACTACGACAAATCGCACGTCCCAATCCGCACACATGTGCTAAACAATGGCCAACGCGAACACACCGTCAGCATGAAAATCTACCACACCTTGCGCCTACTACTCGAAGGCATCCTCGACCCATCACGCCTAAATCCAATCAACGCACTCCACACTCACGCTTGAGTCCGTAGGGTGGGCTGTGCCCACCATGTCGCTCGTAAACGAAACGGCAGTGGGCACGGCCCACCCTACAACGGCGTCAACAATTTTCGACGGCTACGGAATCAATCCGCGCTTACCCGCATCTTCATGAGCAATGCCCAAAATCAGCGACACCCCCACACCAAGAATCGTCAGCACCAACTCCTCCGAAACGTCCAGCCCAAACTCCGCCGCAAATGCCGCTGCAATCGTCGCCAGCGCCACACGCGTCTTGCGCGAACGCAACGGATTCGTCAGCCGCCGCCACAGTTCTACTTTCGCCATTGCTTCCCCCAGTTAATTTCCCTACCCCAAGGCCAACTCAACTTTCGATAATCCGATCACCCAATCCACCCCGTCACAACAAAAGGCGTGGGCGATTCGGCGGGTCATCCCAATCGATGCCCGCCGAACCGCCAGGAGGAGGATGGATGTTGAATGCCTTTTTTGATTCGCGCGCTCAACCCAGTTGAACGATTACGCGCCATTCCGCGCAGCTCTTCCCCATAAGTAGTACACCGGTTTGCTACCGACCAAGTTCCGAAACAGTCGCGCCAACATCTGCGACGACTGCCGCTCAACGCGATGCTCCCCACCGGCTGGCGTGGCCTCATACCACTGCGCAACCAGCGCCGACACCGCCTTCCGCAACTTGGGCCTGCGACAAACCTGATCTTCAAAATTCGGCGACAACGGGTCAGCCCCCAGAGCGTGAACCTCATCGATCACCCGTTGCCTCTTCGCAGGAATCTTGCACACCCCGATCCTCTTCATCCCTGCACGTTCAAACACGGGATTGATCGCACCCATCGACGCAAGACACTCGACATACCGCGTCCCCACCAATGGCAACGTCCGCCGGACGAATCGATGCGCGATCCCACAACCGCGAAGATCC
>BQJS01000286.1 GCA_021604825.1 Phycisphaerae bacterium
AGAAGGGCCGGGTTGCATACGTCAATCCGCGGGTTGTGGGCCGTGATGGAATTGGCGAGCGATGTAGTTTGCGACACGTTGTATTCCCGAAGTTTGAGGAAGGGGCGACACCGAGACTGCGTTCGATCACGCGTGGTGAGACTGGATTTGAATTGGCGCAACTGTCTTTTAATCTTCGCAAGAAGGGCAACCGTGGCATGGAGATGTTGATGGGGGCGCTTCAACATGCGGATTGCCATCGGTTGGTTAGCGGCGACATTGATGCGACGTGCGAACTGCTTGAACGATCTCTTGAAGGACTCGCGTCTTAGGGGTTTAAACAGTGGCGCATACTACAAGCAACTCCTCCAACGACCAACGATTCGTCACTCGGCGCATTGCCGAACTTCTGGCTAATGAGCTGGTCGATGCTGCGTCTGCATTCGATCCCCCTTCGTCAAAAGCTCAGCCGTCGCGCGACGCATGGGACGCCATCACAGAATACGCATGCACACATGGGTTGGCTGGTCTGGTTCAGAACGCGATTGCGGATCGTGGTGTGGATGTTCCGGAGTTGCATCGGGCGCGATTGGCTGATTCATCCGCTCAGATCGCCGCCCGCAACTTGCATCTGCAACATCATCTCGAGCGCGTGGCGACTTGTCTCAACGATGCCGGTATCGACGTGATGGTCTTAAAGGGGATGGCCCTCAACCATCGGATCTATGATCGCCTCGACTTGCGGCCCATGACGGATGTCGATTTACTGTTTCGTTTCGACGATGTCGAACGCGCGTGTCGCGTGCTGAAGGCGGCTGGCTGCGTGGATGGCGAGACGCTTCTTCGTGAAGATTTCTTTCCCCGGTTTTACTACGAGCGCGAGTTTCGCCCGGCTGATGCGCCCAACGTGAAGTTCGACGTGCATGCTCGCTTGTTTCGCCCGTGGCGGTATCGAAACGTGCCGATCGATTCGTTTTGGAGCAATGCCAAGTCGATCGCGATTGGCGACGCGAAGATGCTGGTGCCCGGTCATGAGGAGATGTTGATTCACCTGTGCGTTCACGCGGCGTGTCATGGTGCCAGTCGGATTCTTTGGTTGCTGGACATTCATCGATACGCCCGCCGGTTTGCGGCTGAGATCGATTGGCCTGCGTTTGTTGATGGCGTGCGGCGGATGAAGCTTGGTTGGCCGACGTTGGTGGCTGTTCGGGCTGTGACGAGCGTCTTCGGGGCGACAGTGCCGGCATCGGTGATCTCAGCGCTGGAAACGAGGTCGGCGGGCTGGGCGGATCGGTTGGCGCTCTGGCAGGCTCCCCGCGACGATCAGCATCCGGTGGCTCGACTCTGTGTGGACGCTTTGGTCGGTGGCGGTCGGAAAGACCAGATAGCGTATCTTGGTGCGTTGCTCGTTCCGCAGCGAGCGCACATGGCCGACCTCTACAGAATCCACCACCCTGGTTGGCTCCCATGTGCCCACCTTTGGCGGGTCGTGCGGGCTGGCACGCGCGGAATCGCCCGCTGCGCCGGTCGCGCTTGCATCCCATTTCGTCACGTATAAGATGTCGGACTGCGCAAGGTTGGAATTCACAGGGCGTTTGAATTCATAGTCTTGACCGCACGATTCCCCTGAATCATTCGCGATTGATACGACTAATAGCGAGGCGAGTATGACTACGGCATTTGAGAGCATTGCAAAACTGATCGAGTCGAAGCAGCTGGACGAGGCAGCCACTGAATTGAGGAATGTGTCGCCGAACGCCGACGAGGAGCGGGTCGAGAAGTTTTATCTTGAAGGGTATCTCAGCGAGCAGCGCGACGCATGGACCGATGCCGTCGCATCGTATCGATTGGCACTAGAAGCCGACCCGGAACACAGCGAATCGATGTTCCGCCTCGCATATATCTTTGATCTTCATGGTGACGATGAAGAAGCGATGGCGCTCTATGAGAAATGTGTGGCTGAACCGCCCGCGCACGTCAACGCGATGATGAATCTTGCGGTGCTCTACGAAGATCATGGCAAGTATGACGAAGCGATTGATTTGCTGGGACGGATCGTTGACGAGCATCCGAATCATATTCGTGCCCGTTTGTTCTATGCGGACATCGAAAGTTCGCTGAGCATGTACTACGACGAGGATCGCGAGCGTAGTCGTGAACAGCACGATGCGGTGCTTGATATACCGGTGAGCGATTTTGAGTTGAGCGTGCGTAGTCGCAACTGCCTCAAGCAGATGAACATCAACCATCTTGGCGATCTTTTGCGGATCACCGAGCCGAAATTGCTGGCGTACAAGAACTTTGGTGAAACCTCGCTTAACGAAATCAAGGCGATGCTTTCGCAGAAGGGTCTGCGACTGGGCCAGTTGATTGAGGAGCGTCCGACGGTTGCTGCTGCTCCGAGCGGACATCAACCACTGTTGACGGCTGGCGATGCCAATCTCTTGAATCGAAACGTCGCCGAGTTGGAATTGTCGGTTCGCAGTCGTAAGTGCCTGCAGCGGTTGGGCGTGATGACGCTGACGGACCTGATTCAACACAGCGAGCCAGAGCTTCTTTCGATCAAGAACTTCGGTCAGACTTCGTTGGATGAGATCAAGAAGCGCTTGACGGAACTGGGTTTGACGTTGCGTCAGCCGACATAGTCGCCTTCTCGCCATGACCTGTTGTTCGTTGGGGGTGGCGCTCACATGTTCCATATCCTCGTAACGTCCTACTTGGGAATTCAGCCTGTTTCTTGGTCTGCGCAAACTATAGTTAATTCAATCCAAGCGTAGCGTTTTTCTTGTCATCCCGGCCCAGCACCGGGATGCAGAATTTACCATGGCTGACTTCGCTTTCCCCTGGATTCCCGCGTGCGCGGGAATGACGGCATTGGCGCATCGCTATGTTTGAGTCTGAGGCGATCTAGCGCAACATTGGCGCCAGCGCACTGAATCCAAATCGGGGGAAAGGCTTGCAATTTAAGGGCGAGGCTCTTATCCCCTGACTATATGGACTGCATCGTTTCGACACCTCAATCGAGTCTTTCCATGCTGGTTCGCCGTGGGGTTCTGCGCTCGACCGTGGGAACGCTCGGCTTCTACGTTGCAATTGCGGTCTTGTTGGCCGGTTGCGCGCCCGAAGAAGAACCGATCGAACCGCCTTTGGGTGTGCGACCAGCGCGCGTCTTGCTATTCGATTCATCCGAAGGCTGCGAAGTCTGTGTGAATTCGCCTTTTTCATTGGATACGACGGACGGCCGCACGATTGCATCGGGTGATGCGCTTCAGTGCGTGGCGGTCAGCGTTGGCGACGGGATTCGCTTCGGTGACTTGGAGCCTGTCGACGGTCCGGTGACGCTGAGCGTGAAGGAGCATGGGCGAACACAGATCGCGCGGTTTCGCGATGGCAAGAAGAATTCACGTTACGCCTATCCTGGGGCGATTGAGTTTTCGATTCGTGCGGATGGGTCGCTTCGGGTGATCAACCTGGTGGACATCGAGTCGTATATCGGAGGTGTGGTGGCGTGTGAAGCGTCGTCTGCATTTGGTGACGAGTCTTTAAAAGGACAAGCCGTCGCCGCCCGCACGTACGCCATGTACATCATGGCCCGGCGCAGCGATAGGCCGTATGACCTTCGCGCATCTGAAGGGGCACAGGTGTACCGGGGTTGGGCGAGCGGAGCATTTGGAAGACGGACGCGTCGAGCGGTGGAAGCAACCCGCGGACTGGTGCTTTCACACGCGACTCCGGATGGGCCTCGCGTGTTCTGTGCGTACTATTCGTCTGCGTGTGGCGGTCGCTCGCAGAGCTTGTCCGACGTGCAGAATTCAAACACGCCCGAGCCGCTGCGCGGTGGGGTAGAGTGCGATTATTGCAGCATCGCCAAGAAGAATATCTACCGGTGGGGGCCGAACGAGATTAAGAAAAGTCGGCTTCTACAAAGGCTCAAGTCCCGCCGCGACGATTTTGACGGCTGGACTTCCATCGCCTCGGTTCGCGTGGTTGAAGAGACAGAGTATGGCCGCGTTCGCACGGTTGCACTGACGAACAAGAGGGGCAAGGAAATCCAGCTGCGCGCGGAGCATTTTCGGTTGGCGGTGGGCAGTCGCACGATGAGAAGCACGGATTGCGAGATCATTGACGACGGTAAGTCAATCCGAATCACCGATGGGCGCGGATTTGGGCATGGCCTTGGCTTATGTCAATGGGGCATGGAAGGCCTTGCCCGCCAAGGTCGGTTGGCTGGTTCGATTCTTCGCTACTACTACCCTGGATCGCGCATCGTCCGCGCGTTCTAATGCTCTGGCATGCGTTCGATAATGATCAATGACGTGCCACTGCTCTGTGAGCAGTGTTGCGCCGTGGGCGATATGTTAATCAGCACTGCTCACAGAGCAGTGGCAC
>BQJS01000287.1 GCA_021604825.1 Phycisphaerae bacterium
CCGGTCGGCGCGGCTTCGTTCGGACCGAACGCGCTGGGATACAACTCATCCACCAACTCCATACCGGCCAGAACCTGAATCGGAACCATCTTATTGAAGTACTGGTCGACGAATTGGTTCGCCTGATCGATGGCCGTCCGCGGCACATAGACAATGTCATTCTGTTGCAAGAAAAACGATGCGCTTTCCGGATTCTTGAGCGCCGCCTTCATATCGACCGCGCCGGCGTACCGTTTGCCATCAATGTGGCGAACGATCACGACGTTCTTCAAATGCGCACTCGCCGTGTCGAATCCGCCTGCCATCATGATCGCTTCAAGCGCCGTCATACGCCCGCGCATGTCAAAGAGGCCGGGATTCAACACCTCGCCACCGACATAGATCTTGTGGTTCACCAGTGTCCGCACAATCACGACGATGTCTGGGTCGCGAATCTTGTCCGTATACAGTTCCACCAATTTCGCCTGCAAGTCTTCCGGCGACAGCCCCGCGGCATCGACACCCTGGACGAGTTGCAACGAAATCTTGCCGTCCGGCCGGATGGTTTGTACATCGTCCATTTCAGGCCAATAACGGAATCGAACGTCAATTTCATCGCCCGGCATCAACACCAACGGAGCGTTGGCGGTTGACTGCGGCATTTCCGTTGAATCGGGCAAATCGCCATAGGTTTGGCAACCCGTCATCCCAAGCCCGGCGGCGATGATAAGGCCACAAATTGCGTATATTCTTGACATAGTAGGTAGCGCCTTCTTCCGCGTCATCGGATTCAAATCCCTTCGACCGATTCGTGTCCAACGTTCTAATTAGGCCTGGTTTGCGACGAATCGACAAATCAAGGCGTTTCGATACAACGACCAATAAGCCGCACGCAAAACGCTACTCGGGGAAGGAGTTGGCATAATTCAACACATGAATGTGCCGACTATGGTCAAGCATAACGGATACAGATCCATTCTGCAACTGCCCCCGCCCCACAGATCGTCCTTGTATCCTGTCCGTTCACGATGTTTCACGAAATAATATTTTATTATTATATGTGGATTTTGTCAATTGATTATATCGTGTAGCTCCTCGGAATCGCCCAATTGAACTACATACACATACGCATACGAAACAGTATCGAAACCGATTTCCTTGATACGAAAGCGTACGAAATCGATTGTCCCAATCACCAATCACTTGGAGACGGATTCGGATCTCGAACGTAATGTAATGAAAACAGTTTGTCAGTTGTGATAACTATATGTCCTGATGTGGAGATTTGTCGTACTGCGATCAACGATCTATCCACATCCAAGTGATAGGTCGGCCCCAGCGCGGTACTCTAAACATCCTGTAATACGGTGCTTATACGAGCATAGTAGGCTTTTTGGCATCTTGGCGGTGTCCGGCACGCGTTTTGCTCTTACCTCTGATGTCCGCAGCGTGAAGCAACAGTGGTCAAGTGCGGAAGAAAGGCAGTGTTGGCGGGGTCAAGCGCCCTGATCGACATTGCAGAAGGGGGGGCCTTCAAGGGGTTCCTCTCTTTATGAACGAAAATGTGGAACTAATTGAGACACATTGAATTACAACAGGTTTTGGCGGTATAATGCTAACAGTAATCACATTACATACAGGCAGAAAAAGCTGTTCAGTTTCTCCCTTTTATGCTATTTTATCTGTAGGTCTGCGAATCACATTTTTTGCTAAACAGCATCTTGGGAAGGGTGTCGGCATGTTATTCACCGCTGACATACCAAATCGAGATCAAAACTGGGAACTATTGAGTCCCAGCCCAACCATTTCAAGGGGTAATCGGTCATGAGTGAGGGTCCATATCGGATGGCGGTCAAAGGATCAGGTGAACCGCCTTCACGTCTTCCGTTTGGTAGGTTCGGCCAAGAGGCCAAACTTTCATTGGTTGAAGTGTTGTCCGTAATTTTTCGCCACAAGTGGAAGGCTGTCACGGTTTCCGGATTGGTGGTCGCCGCCACGCTCATTGGCGTCTCCTTAATGCAAGATTCCTATCGCAGCGAAGCCAAAATTATGATGCGCGACGTCATCCGCACCATTTCATTGGATCCGTCGTCGTCCGACACGGTTACCGGTGAATACCGGCCGATGAAAGAGCGCGCGACCGATGAATTGGCCATTTTGACGAGTCAGGAATTGGCCGAGAATTTGGTAACGACGATTGGCCCATTGGCTGTATTGCCGCCGAATTCGAAGGACACGGTCTTGGCGGTGACGATCGACGGTGCGCACGAACGCACCTCCGACGAGTCTGAATTTCACAATCTTGCGGTTAAGACCATCAAATTGGGGCTGGAGTCCAAGATTGAAGGCAACGTCATTTCACTCGCCTACGAATCTTCGACGCCGGAATCGGCCCATGCGGTACTCGACGGTTTGGTGAGCAACTATCAAGATCGCCATCGCGAAATCATGTCCGCGTCCGTCTCACCCGAATTCTTTACAGAGAAAGCGGAAGTGGTCTTGGAGCAATTGACCACGGCCCAGAATGATTTGGATGCCCTACGGGCTGAATACAATCTTGGCGACGTAACCGAGCAGAAGCTTGCGGCGTACAAGCGGCAATCGGACTTGGAAGCAATGCTGAGCGCCATTCGGGTCGAAATCGAAGCAACCGATGCCCATGTCAAATCGCTGGAAGAGACGCTGGCATCGCGTTCGCGGAGTGTGGAAGTCGGTCGCAAGACCGCGGTGAACGAAGATAAGCGGGCGTTACAAGCTGAATTGCGCACCCTGAAATTTGAAGAGACCGACCTCGCGATGAAGTTTCTCGACGGTGATCGCCCCTTAAAGGCTGTCCGCGAAAAGATCGCGATCCTGGAAGCCGAATTGGCAACGCAGCCTTCGGACGACACCGAAGTGATGCTGGAGCTGGATGCCACCCATCAAATGCTCGAAGAGAGCCGTGCCGCGAAAGTGGCCGCGCTTCAGGCCGCCCGTGCAAGCGAGACCGCGCTGGCGAAACAATTGGTGGACGCGGAACAGCGGGTGCAGTTTATTGAACGGCACGAACCGACCGCGCTTCGTCTGCAACATGAGGTGGCACGGCTCCGCGCGGAGTATGAAGGACTGAAAGACAACGAATCACAAACCAGCATGGCCATCGCGATGGACCGTTCAAAATTGGCAAACGTGAGCATCATTGAAAAGCCCACGATGCCGCACGAACCGGTGAAATCTCAGAAAGTCCGCAACCTGTTGCTGGGGCTATTTATGGCGGTCTTTGCGGGCATTGCCTGTGCGTTCGTCTTTGAACAGTTGGATGATTCCATGAAGACGAGTGTGGAAGCCGAAAAGAAACTGCATCTGCCCGTGTTGGCGACTGTCGCATACGACAAGGCCATGTAGCGGTGTCGAAGACGGTACACGTAGGGGCACTGATTTAAGATGACACGCATTTATCAAGCATTAGAACAAGCCAATCGGGAGCGCTCAAGCGCGGGATCGCCGGTCGAGGCCATTTTGCCCGCCGTCGAACGCATGACGCCGGCGAGCCCGGATTTAGACGCCCGCATGGAAGGGCTGTATCAATCGATTTGCTCGATGTTGCCCTCTGAACGGGGCCGGATGGTTGGCTTTATCGGCGCGCACGAAGGCGCGGGCGTCACCAGCATTTCGGCGGAATTGGCCCGGGTCGCCGATCGCGGCCACGGTGCGACGGTGCTGTTGGTGGATACCGATATACGCGGCGGCGCCGCATGTGGCCGCTTTGGGTTGAAGCCGGCGACCGGCCTTCAAGACACCCTGGCCAACAATCGGCCGATTGAAGAAGCCATCGTCCAATCCGGCTCGTCGCACTTGTATTTGAGCGTGTTGTCGACCAACAGTTCCAATGGCGCCCACGCCGACAGCAAATCGCTGCGTGCCGCACTGGACCGGTTGCGCGACGAATTCGACTTTATTTTCTTCGATGCGCCGCCCGCGCTGGAATCGGGAACCGGTTTGGCCATTAGCTCCATGGCCGACGGCATGATTCTGGTTGTCGAAGCGGAAAAGACCCGTTGGCAAGTCGCGGAAAGCGTGCGCGACGCGGTCGAGATGCAAGGCGGCAACGTACTGGGCGTCGTGTTGAACAAACGGCAGTACCACATTCCAGATTTTATCTATAAACGGTTGTAACGTTTCATCACAACCGGTTTTGGCTGCAAGATCATACTCTTGGGGAAGAGAAATGAATGAAGAAGTGAGAAAGAGCAAAAAGAAAAAGAATGCACCCCGCGGATTGTTCGCGTGGTTCACGTCGCGTGATACACGCAGCACATCGAAGGAAGGGACGTTCCTGCCTGCCGACGTGTTCGAAGCGCAACTGAACCAAGAACGCGCACGCGCGGATCGAAGCGGATCCTCATTTG
>BQJS01000288.1 GCA_021604825.1 Phycisphaerae bacterium
GCGTGTTCACCCACCCGGCGGGATAGGGATCCGTGCCACCGTGAAGCGATTCGAGGATTTGCCGTGTGGCATGCAACCGCGCCATCGGCACCGGAAATTTGTATTCATAATACCGCCAACCCGATTCGTTATTGATCACAGGCTGGGCAGGCAGATTTGTCGATGATGTAGCGATGTTCGATCCCCCGACGCTGGGCGTTGGGGCCCACGCGCGCTTCCCCTAAGTGGATCTGTTGTAGTGCCTGAGGTGGCCCACTGTCAATTTTGCGGCGGCGTTGACCACTGGAATCGAAGGACGCAATAAGTGCGTGGTATTATCCGCACCGCCTATGAACAGATCTTCGCGCATCTCACCCGCTATCCTAATCCTGCTTTCGATTCAGCATGCCATGGCCGAACCGAACGTGCAGCCGTATAGCCTTCCGCATACGGAAGTTCGCTCATTGACCGCGCAGTCGAGCGGGGTCGAGTACCAAATTTACGTCAATTTTCCGCGGGACCGTGCGGCGCGCGATAAACCACTCCCCGCACTCATTGTATTGGACGCGGACTATTCGTTTGCGATCGCCAGCAACGTACTCGAACACTTCACCGATCGCGGGAATATCGCCCCGATGATCCTGGTGGGAATTGCGTATCCGGGCCAGAGTCAAGACATGCGCAATTACCGGATGCAACGAAGCCGGGACTATACCCCCATTCCACATCCGAGCGATGGATATGGTGCGGAGTTTATGAAGGAGTCCGGCGGTGGGCCGAAGTTTCTACGCTTCATTGAAGAGGAACTCATTCCTTTTTTAGCGACGAACTATTCGATCGATACGAACGACGTGGGAATCTCCGGTCACTCGTTCGGCGGGCTGATTACGTCGTGGGCGCTCATGAACAACACGAAGGCGTTTCGGCGCTACATTATCGTTAGCCCGTCGCTGTGGTACGCGGACCGGTTCATGTTCGAGGCGGAAAAGTCCCTGGCTTCGTCACGCGAACCGATTGTCGCGGAGGTGTTCATGGGCGTCGGCGAATACGAAAACCAGCCGCACAACGGCCGGGCGATGGTGGATGACCTTGAAGCGTTCGGCGAACAGCTCGACTCATACGGGTATCCCGAGCTGAATATCACGACCCACGTATTTCCGGGCGAAACGCATAACAGCGTCTACCCCAGTGCGATCACGCGGGGTCTATTACGCGTATACGGCAGGTAGGTGTGTTTGTGCGGGTTAGAAGCCCAATTGCCGTTCGACTTCGCCGCTGGTGATCGGCGCAATATCATTCGGATCCCAGATGGTCGCACCGATGTACCGTTCCGGCCCGGTTTTTTCGTCGGTGATGTAGTAGGTCGTGACCATTTTCCCGTCCGGCCGCTGGATGCTGCGCACATACCCGACGTCGCGATCGATCCCGTCGTTGCGCAAAACGATCTGCGGACCCCATGTTTTGCCGTTGTCCGAACTCAGCCGCGCGCGGATGCCGAAGGGATACGCACGAAATCCGTATGTAAGGCATAGGCGGCCGTCCTGCAATTTGTTGAGCATGGGCGGATTGCCCTCGCCGAGGTAGTCGACCGGGTTGGGTTCCTGCGTCCATGTCTTGGCACCGTCGGTACTGCGCCATTGTTCCAGCCAACGAAACGTCCCCTCGCGGCAGCGCAGTGTTGTCAAAAACTCCGCGTCGCTCAGCCGCACGGTGGACGGCATGATCGCGAAGCCCGCAGGCTCCGGTCCGATCCAGGAGATGAATTCCCAGGTGACGCCACCATCCGTTGTACGCGCGCACAACGGACGGCCTTCGCGTTTGTTCGCTTTGCCGACGGTGATGAAGATGTACATCTCATGTTTGCCGCCGATGATGTAATCCGTTCGCGCGGCGGTGCCCGCCGTTCCCAAGTTCGGCAAACGATACGGGCCGCTCCACGTCTTTCCGCGGTCATACGAATACTCGAAACGCGACGTTCCCGCGTGAATATTCTCCATGCGAAACGCGAGGACGAAGTCCGGATTCGAAAAGTCCATGGGGTTCTTCAGATCGGTGATGGGGGGCAATTGGAGTCCGGGCGTTTCCGTACCGTGGAGAAAGTCGCCGCGGGGAATCATTGATCCTTGTTCGGTGGGGTGTTCGTGTGTCCACGTCTTGCCGCCGTCAAGACTGCGTGCGAACCAGAATTCTTCGGGTTTTTCACGGTCGATATGGTGGGCGGTCGCGCCGAGATCTTTGTCGAAACCGCGGCTATAGCCCACGAGGATTTCGTTGCCCCAGTTCCACATGCCGTGGTTTGCCGGCCAGCCGCCGAATCGACCGGCTTCGTGGTAGACGATGATATGTTCGGCGTCCTTGGCCGCGGACATCGGTTCACCGGGAAGAGCACTCAAGAGCATCAACGTTACAAGTGCGAATGAATTCACGTTACATCCTCTTCGAACTGACTGGAAGTATTCTTGTGCGGACGCGCCAGACGACCGAAAACGCAAGCATAGTGTGGCATTTGTGGGATCGCAAATTCGCGGTCGGTATTGAATGTGTATGATGATACTCTTGGTTTTCATGGCCGCAGCGCGCAGGTTTTGGTTCGTGGCCTGAATCGAAAGGTTAAGCTGATGCACCGAATTGCTGGTATTGCGTTACTCATCGGACTCACGTCGTGCGTGTCGATTGCCCCGCCGCGCGGCGTCGGCGTCATGAGCGATTACTTCCATTGGCAAGATGTCGATGGCGCGAAAGGGTGGTTGGTGTTTTTGCCGGGCGCGAGCGGCTTAACGGTCATGGACGACGAACGACATTACTTTGACGCGGCGGATGCGCTGAACGCGCAGGGCTGGAATGTCCTGTTGGTAGACTACAAGCCCGCCTACCGCGCGGCTATGGACGCGCCCGGCGGCGATACCGACGAAAAGATCGCCTGGGTTACCGAGCAAGCCATTACGTGGATGATCGGCAACCGGCCGGAGATGGCCACGCTGCCCGGGGCGCTCGTTGCATGGTCAATGGGTGCGGAAGGCGCGCTGTGCCTCGCGAATGACCGTGAACAATTGGAGTCGACGGGCGTTCGCTCGATGGTGATGTACTACCCGTCGATTCCGGGCAAGTTTCAATTGAACAACCAGGTTCCGCTGCTCATTCTCACGGGCGAACTGGATGATGTGACGCCGGTGGCGGACGTGAATGCGCTGGTCGCACGACAACTGTCGGGCGGGAAGGACGTCGAATTGCACACGTATCCGAATGCCCATCACGGATTCGATGTCGCCAGCATTGTGGAAGAGAAGACCGTTCGCATGCTTCCGTTGGTCGGCCCTAGCGCGACACTGCAATACAATGCCGAGGCGGCGACGGACGCCGCGGACAAACTCGCGGAGTTTCTTGGGCGATCTGCTGGCGCTCAGTAGGCGCGATGCCGAAGTACCGGATTTCCCTGCGTGATCTAGCGCCCATTTCGAATTGGGCGCTATTGTGAAGCCCGCCACATGGTAGATGTTGCGCTTCGTTGCGTTGCGGCTACGCCGTCTTTGCGATGCGAAAGGTTTCGGCGACGCGTTGGAGGAAACCTTGGCCGGGGCGTGACGGGCTCGTGGTTTGGCCAAGTCGTGCGGCGATGGTTTCGACGGCGCGGGACGCGGGGGCGTTGGGGTAACGGAGAATGTAGGGCACGGTTTGCATCACGGCTTGCATGACGCGGGGATCGCGCGGGATGAATCCGGCGAAGGCGACATTTCGTTCCAAGAACCGCCCGGTAACATCCGAAAGCTTGTGCGCAACCGCCGCGGCTTGTTGTTTGTTCATCACCTGGTTGACGATGACGCGGAACACGGCGTCGGGCCGTTGATGGAAAACGGTCTTAATGGTCGCATATGCATCGACGATCGAGGACGGTTCGGGAGTCGTGACCAACAACACTTCGTCGGCTGCGATGGCGAAGGCCACGGCGTTTTGACCGATACCCGCCATTGTGTCGATGAGGATGTAGTCGGTGTGCCGTTGCAGTTCTTCGAGTCCTCGCAACACGTTTTCACGCGCGATAGGGCCTAGGTCGGCAATCTTCGCGATGCCGGAACTGCCGGGGACGACCTGAATGCCACCGGGTCCGTCAACGACGACGTCCATCATCGATTGTTGTCCGCTGACGACGTGTTGCAAATTGTAAAGCGAATTGATGCCGAGCAGCACTTCGACGTTGGCGAGACCGAGGTCCGCATCGAGCAACACGACGCGGGCGCCTTTCTGCGCGAGTGCGATGCCGAGATTCACGCATGTATTGGTTTTGCCGACACCGCCTTTACCGCTGCTCACCGCGATGACGCGGGC
>BQJS01000289.1 GCA_021604825.1 Phycisphaerae bacterium
CGACGAACATCGTGGCCAACCCAACCGACCGCAACACAAACGAACCGCCAGCCGCCGAAAGCGACACCACACCCACCAGTAACAAAATCGGACCAGTGCGGTATGCCGGCAATGCCAGAAGCAAAATCACGATCAGCGGTATGACCGCCCAAAGTAACCTGAGACGCATCGACGCTTGAACCTTCGGCGCGTATTGCCGCAAGCCAACAATGCTGCATAGCACAGCCAACACCACCAAAGTCCATTGGCGAAACGGTACGTCTTCGATGTGATGGTGGAATGCAAACAACCAACTCAACGAAGCCAGAATGACAGCCGCCCAGCGAATCATATTGCACCCTGCTTCAAAATATTGTTAACCAGCCAACGGAAGAATTGCACATTTGGCATGACTGCGCCTTCTTCGGTTTCAAAGTTTCGACAATGGAAAATCTTGGTATCACCGATGACCACCAGTTGCCCGGCTCCGACAGGACGCCTCACAATGGTCGGATCGCCTCGTAGTTCGGCAATCGTTTCAGCTGGCGGTCCCCCATCGAGACCGCTAAGAACCGGCCAAACCTCCCAATAGTTGGGCATGATGGTCGTTCCAGGAATCGCGTTTGTTGCTCGGCCCTGCGGTTTGTACGCAATGTCCATCCCGTAGTAATCCAGTAGCGACGACGCGCCGGCTTTTTCTTCCCATCCAACGGAAAGGAGCACCGACCCGCCCCTGTTCATGAAGCGATCCAAGGCATCGATTTCACTGCTGGAGAACGGCTTGGAAGGTGCGATGGTCACGAAAAGATCGCTTGCCAGGAGTTGATCTTCATCAAAGTCCCGGGCACCGAGCGAGAAGTAGCCTTCACGCATTAGGTTTAAGTAGATCCCGCTGATCGCGTCGTCGCGCCAGGCTTCCATCGAATGCAGGCCTACGTGTGACAAATCGACCAAAGCGACTTGCCCGGTTAGCGGTGTGGGTTTTGAATTGGCGGCCAAGTACTCGCGGGCACCCCAACCTGAAATCAACATGGCTGCACATGCAACGGGAACCATTGGCGCTTGTAATCGTGTTCCTCGTACGATCAAGCCCATGGCGCTAAACAGCAGGATGATTCCAAGAACATCACGCCATCGAGCGACGGTCGCCTTACCGGAACTGGCCAACCAATCGAACACACGAGATGTAAACCGCCACGTTTGCGTTTGAATCGCGTTGACAAACCCCGAAGTGTCACCGACAACAATCACCCGCCCCTTGCCAACGTTTTGCGCCGCGACCAACACCATGTCGCCAAGGCGTTCGTCCGGATCTGGCATGCCGTCGTGCATGTAACCTTTTTGCGGGTTGCGGACGTGAAGGCCTTTGTCGGCGTAACCGTACCGTCCAATGATGAGTGGCGTTGCAGGATATTCGATATCGAGTGACGCACCGACCACGCAACCGGATTCGTTGGTTTCGTCACGCAGATGCACCGTGCTCGAATGTGCCCAATATTGAAGCGAATGCAGCCAACCACCTATGTAGTAGTACGCCGAATCGAAATTGAAACTGATGCTCGTATTCTGGATGGCCTCGTCGAGAATCTTGTCACCGCCGGGTTCGTCATCCTTGCGCCACGTGTGATCGCCCAACATCAACAACGAACCGCCGCTCTCTACAAAATTCTCGATGCGAGCAATGGTTTCGGCATCGAGGTGATCCTTGGGATTTGCGATGAACAGCACATCGCGATCGGCTAGGGCAGAATCGTCAAGCGATTCGATCATGTTCCCTTCCCAGCCCATCGAGTCGAGCATGCGTGGCAGGTTTCCGAACATCCCGGCGCTTCTTGATCCGTAACGCTGTTTGTTCGGAACCATCCAGTTGTGGAAACCCTCTTTGTAAAGCGCGTAGCGGATCGTCCCAGCCACGCCCTTACCGGTACGTTGTTCACCTGGCGTGTTGACAAAGAGAACCACACCGATTGCGACCATCGGGACGGCCAACCATGCCAGGCCAACATCCCATGGGCCGCGTTTGGCACTGGTTCTTTCAACGTTGACTCCAGAAATACCTTTGAAGTAAATGGCAATTGGAAAACAGAGCCCAACGGCAAGCAAACCAGTCATCCGTAATGGATGCACAAATCGCCAAATCTGTTGCTGCCAAGTCGCAGTATCACTGGTGATGATTTTCGGCTCGGGTTGGGTGTGTGCAAAAATACCGAGGTACGCCACGTAGACCACTACAATTGCTGCGGCGGTAAATGCCCCCCATAGATTGAACTTGCGGTGCGAAGGCAAAATCGTGGCGAACAGTACGATCAATAATGCAAACGATGCCAATCCGATTCCGCTAAACGTCGGGCCAAACGTGCTGCCGCCGGAACCGCTGCGAGCAATTCCCGACAGGAAATCGGAAACGCCTTGAGCGAAATACCAACTCGTCAGACTGTTTCCGTACAGATATTGAAACGTGCCGAAGACCATGGTCGCGACGGCGAAGGCTGCGAAATGCGACGATTGCCCGGTTCGCTTGCGAGCGATAATGTCGAGGCCCCAAAACCATAGTGCCGCCCCAAATAACCGTATCGTCCAATGATTCGGAACCATCAGCAGACCGACAACACATACGACCAGACCGATGATTGGAAATGACGCGCTCGGCTGCGATTGTTGGTTGGATGTCGTCGATTCACCTACAGCCACGGTTGCTACCGACGAGCCCGACCAAAGTATGCCCGACGAAATCAACAGGATGATTGCGGCGGCGGCATTGAGTTCGTGGGCGAATAGTCCCATCGCCTCAGCCGCAAACGCGACACCAAGCCAAGCGCAAATAATGCTCCAGTATTTCAACGCAATATCCTCCGCGCAGGATGCCGCTTTCGCGTGACACACCCTTCGCAAATGGGACGACTAATTCGTAGCAGCCTTGGAAACCGTGCCGGTTAGTTGTTGCTTCTGAGTTTGAATAAACTGTGCGTGCTGTGGCGCGATTTTGAGCAACTCGTCGTACTTCGCAATCGCGTCACTGGTGCGCCCCAGTTTCCCGTAAATCTGAGCCAGGACTTGAATGTATTGGAATGTGTTGGGCGTCGCTGCATTTGCCTCTTCGGCCAATTTCAGCGCTTCGGGCAAGTTGCGATTCAAATCACTGTACAACTTTGCCAATTGAAACTTGCCTGATGGTGCGGCGGGTCCGCCGGATTGAACTTGTGTCTTGTATCCTTCGATGGCTTTTGCGTAGGCTTGTTCCGAAGCGGCGGCGTTGTTGCGAGCTTTCTCGATGTCACCGATATGCGTGTAGCAGCAGTAGTATTGCGGGTTCTCTTTTAGAACTTCGCGATAGGCTACGATGGCCTCCTCGTTGCGGCCAAGTGCTTTTAGCGAATCACCCATCGAATGACGGGCTTGGAGTCGCTTGGGGTTCTCGCGAAGGGCCAGTTGAAACTCTTTAACGGCTTCAGCGTGCTTGCCCGAACGAAAGAATTCGTTGCCTTTGGCGGTATGCGGTCCGCCATCATCATGAGCATGTTGGCTCGCTGCGGCTTGACGTTGACCGGCTTGGGGCTGACGGCCTTGCGGCAGGGATCCGAGACCTCCACCGCCTTTGCCGAAGTTGGCCATCCGCTGCATTTCTGCCGGCGTCATGCCGCCACCCAACTTGGCCATCTGGTTTGCGTTCGCCGATCCACGCTGCCCGCCTGACGCCGGCTTTGCTGGAACCTGGCGATCGCTCTCATTGAAACGCGAGAACGCCTGGTCCAGCGTGAACTTGTAGAGTCCAGAGTATTCCGGATCCTTGAACATCTGACCGTCAGCTACATTGAGCACGATCACGACGATCAGCGCGACGGCGCACGAAGCGACCAATGCCATCGGGCTCGATTTCAGGTTCGGATTCTGGTGAATGGGTGAATCGCCTTGCGACGAACCAGCCCCCGATGTGTGCGAAGTGTTTTTGCCAGCCATGATTTTACCTTTCCTCACTGTGACATAGGTGGCCACAGTCTCGGTTTTGACGCACAACCGGTTTTGCCTTGTAACCGGTTGGTAATCAAGGACCTTACATTGTAAGGCCCATGCGATTCTGATGAAACCGCAAGCTTGTTTTTTGGCGTCTCAAAGCGACTGTGACCGTCCTCAGATAAGAAAAGACTGGGCGAGTCACTAAGACCCGCCCAGTCGAATGAACAACTAGAGCAAATAGAGAACTCAATCAATCAGCAGCTATTGCGGTCCTCCACCTTGATTAACCTGGAGGTCCGTGATCTCGAACGATCCATTGCTCAGATTCTGCCCCGTCAATCGAAC
>BQJS01000290.1 GCA_021604825.1 Phycisphaerae bacterium
GACAGAATAGCGCGTAGGTATGACGGTGGACCCTACGAAAAATTGCAAACAGTAAAAAAGGCGTGCGGCACCCCGATAGTATTGGCGCGGTCAAAGGGTGCCGCAGCGAGTGGAAGGTCGATGTATTGTTAGGGTGATTCGCAAAGCTCGGCAGCGACCTGTCTGTCTGGCTGTCTCATCTCCAAGTGACTGGATTGAGTCGGCCAATTGCTATGCCCACCGCTTATCATTCGTATCGTAGTCGGCTGAATCGAGGCCCGGCTTGGTGCATGAATAGCTCACGCCGCAATACCTGTTCATCGAAAATGTCTCAGCCGATCTTTAACAACCGCTCCCAAGTTCGTTATGGTTGAGCGTCTCAATAATGCTCTTCGCTGGCGGCCACGACATTCGAGGCTCGCATGAATGGCTATTGTCCGCGAGACCGACCAAACCTTTCAGAAAACGACTCCCTCCAATTGCCTCGGAACACTTCTGGCAACCAGACCTTCGGTCGATTTCAGATCCCAAAGCCAGCCCCAAATCGGGCGACGTGGCATTTCTTGCGAGAAGAAGACGCAAATCGCGGCGGCATCCTCATGCAAGAATCACATCGAATCTGAAATTCCCCGCTGATGAAACCGCAGGCGATTCTGTAAACGTCTGTCGTTTATATAGTTAGTGAACAAATCGATTTGGGCGTGAAAGACAACCCATACTGACAACATTTAGTTGTTGTCAGCCCACCGAGATTCACAGAACGTTCCAACCTTTTGCACTGAAGTGGGTTACTCACAGTATAAGAACGCGCTTGGGCAAAGGCAACAAATAGTCGGCGGAAAGTGATTAAAAATTCTTGACAGTAGCGAAGTGGCTGATCGGTTCAGCTCCGATGACTCGCCGTCTTGATTCGGGTTTCGTTTCAAATCTCAATCGGTTCCGACGTCGTGATGTTGAAGTGTCTCTCGACGGGGCGAACCGGTGATGGTCAGAATCGAAACTTCCGGCGGACAGCAGAATCGGATGCGCGGTGCATGAACTCGTTCGCAACCCACACCGCGTGAAACGTAGACGGTCTGGTTATTGAGGCGACTTAGCCCACCGGCTGCCACTTTTCGTGGAACAGGTGACGCCGTGATGGGTGGTCCAAACCAGGGGATTTGAATCTGCCCGCCATGGGTATGGCCGGCAACGATCAGGTCGATGCCGTCGGGAACATGAGGCAGCAAGGTAACCCCCGGGCGGTGGGCCAGCACGATCGTAACGTCCGACCGCTCGGCGACGGTTGGAACCTGCCGGAAAGTGTCCGCAGCAAGAGCGGACACGTAATTGATGGGGATGCCGGCGACCGCGATATTCGTTCCCCGGACCGCCACCTGTTTTATCCGTCCATCGATGAATTGAACCTTTGACCCCTCAATGGCCTCCATCAACGTGCTGATTCGATCACAATCTCCGCTGACTACAAATACCCCGCCCGGTGCGTCGAGCCTGCCCAGCAAGGCTTTGATGGCCGCCTCTTGCACGTGGTATTCTCGCTCAGTTCCTTGAAAAACATCACCTGGGATCAGGATCAAATCGGGCTGGGCCTCCATCGCCAGGTCCACTGCCCGATGCTCATGCGCGGTGACCTCGGCAAATTGAAGGTCGGCCAGAACGGCAACGGTGATCGGATTTTCGGTTGCAGACAACCCGGGCACTTCGACCGTGGAGGTTTCGACTTGTAGATTGAAGGGTTCGACAAACGACGTGTACACGCAAAGTGGGACGAGCAGAAACGAGCAAACGGAAGCGATTGTTCCAGCCCATCCGAATGACACCGATCCTACGCCGGGAATGCGCCAAAAACGACTCGCGAGAATCAAGACACCGACGGCTGGTGCGACAACCGCTGCGTCTAAATATAAAAGGTGGATCAGTCCGAAGATGTTCAAGCCCAATGCCGCGAACGCAACGGTTTTTGCGGCGACGATCCCGACCGCGCTACCCAGCACGATGAGCAACATCCCCGCCCCAACAACCTTGGTGCCTCTGGTTGACGCATGCTTTGCAGCCAGCCACAGGAGTGTGGCGAAGACCGCAAAATCTAGCACGCAAGATGCCAGCAAAATTCCATCGAAGAATGACATGATTGCAGTTACGATCGAGACGTTCGTGCGGTTCGCGCAGGTTCGTGCAACCGGTCGTCGCAAGGTATACTAAGGATGTGCAACGGGTTTGGGATCGCCGGACGCCGTCGCAAGTGCGCGACCGTCGCGCGATTGTATGAAGCGTCGTTCTAATCAAATATGAGACTTTTTCCCAATACGAAAATCTCACTCGCGCGAAAGTGCCAGTTTCTGTTCGGGGCGGCTGTCCTGATCATCATCGGTGCGTCGCTGATTATTCCGGCGATTCGGATGAACGATCTGACCCGCGAGCAGTACTTACGCATGGCCAAAGAGTCGGCGACCGTGGCGATCATGGAAACCGACCTGTTTGGCCAGGACTGGCAGGTTGCTCAGGAATCGATCAACCGCAATTGGCCGCGTCTTCGCAAGCGATTTGGTGCGGACGAGTTGGCTGCGTCCCCGCCAAGACTTTTCCCCGTCGAAGAAGCGCAGGCGTTGGAACTCATCGGCAAGGGCGAAGGATTCCTGACCCACGCGATCGCCGAACTTCAGCGCGATGCTGAAGCGATATATCGCTACAAACTTGAACATCTCGAGGACGGAAGGACAGAAATACGCCTGGCGATGGCAGTTCGGGAGGCCAGCGGTGATCCCGGAACCGACAAGCTCAAAGGGTTGATCGAAGTACACATCCCGATCCCAGCGGAACATGCACTCCTAAATATTGGCGTGTTGGTGGCGTCGCTGGCGTTGGGGGCATTCTTGGCCGTGTTGGTTTTCTATTGGGTAACGCAGAAGGTTTTGCTATCACCGGTCAGGAAGCTGCGCCGGATTGCGGAGAAGGTGACTCTCGGAGAGATGGACGCACGGTCGCTAATCGATACGGGCGACGAGTTTGAAGAACTGGGGACAGCATTCAACGAGATGCTTGGGCACCTTCAGGACTCGCAGGAAAAGCTGAGCAAGACGAATCGATCACTCGATACGCGACTGGGCGAATTGGCTGAGACCAACGTGGCGCTTTATGAGAGCAACCGGGTCAAGAGCGAATTCATCGCCAACGTCAGTCACGAATTGCGGACGCCGTTGGTCTCGATCATTGGATTTGCAGAACTGCTCACCGAAGCTGGCGATGGAAAGTCGATCGATCCGAGTCGCCTGTCGCGCTATGCGGGGAACATTCTGACCAGTGGCCGAAGCCTGCTCGATATCATCAACGATCTTCTCGATCTTGCCAAGATAGAAGCCGGTAGGTTCGAACTGCATATCAATACGTTTGAGTTGAGCGACCTGTGTACGAAGCTCATTGACTTCATGACACCGGTGGCAGACAAAGGAGAGTTGGTGCTGAGCCTGCACATCGACAAAGATATGCCGCCCATGACTTCGGACTCGGGCAGACTGCATCAGATCCTCTACAACTTGCTGAGTAACGCCATCAAATTCACGCCCAATGGCGGTTCTGTCGAGCTTTTGGTCAAAAAGTCCGCCGATGACATGGTTACTTTTGCGGTCAAAGACACTGGTGTGGGCATTCCCGAAGCCCAGCAAGTCAATGTCTTTGAGAAGTTCCGCCAAATGGATTCGTCGATGACCCGTGAATACAGCGGAACGGGTTTGGGCTTGGCGATTACGCGCGAGTTATGCGAGATGCTCGGCGGATCAATCGGTTTGGAAAGCACCGAAGGCGTGGGCAGCACTTTTACGGCTACGCTTCCGCTGACGGCCTCTTCAAAAGCGGCGCCTCCGCTCGTCAATTTGACCTAAAAGAATTCGAGCACTTCCTGAAGATCGTCGGGAAGGCGTTCGAGCAGCGCTCCGAATTCCGGTTTGTCTGCGAATCCCAAATCGATCGCCGCCCGCGAATTGAGCAGGTCGTACGGCTGATAGGTGGTAAACGTCAGCAATGAGCAGATCATGTCGGTCAACTCGATGAGCAGGCGTTCTTTCAAGAGCGGGTCGCCGGGTTCGGGGTAATCGTGATGGCTGGAAACGAGATCACGAATGTGTTCTGGCAGGCCCCACGAATTGGCAATCAGTTCGCCGAATTCCTGATGCGTTTCCTGGCACAGATACTCGAACGATTCGAGGTCGATCTCAAAACGCGACAGTTTCTTGAGGCTGTTGGCCGTCCGCAGCACCATGACGTTGCCAATGTCGTGTAGCAAGCCAATCATGAACGCT
>BQJS01000291.1 GCA_021604825.1 Phycisphaerae bacterium
GCTCGGGAACCTGGGACAACAACGGTGGTTCCGATTGGCACGCCTACGTTTTGGGTACGGCCGCAGAACAATGGACGATCGATGGTGAACTCGACGCGGATGCAACGCTGGTCGCCGAGAACAACGGTAGGCAGTTATACGCGGGGATTCGGGGAACAACACTGTACGTTGCGTCACCCCCTGCGGCATCCTTTCATGATCATTTCATTTTCATATCGGATGCACCGGGCAGCCAAGTCCAAGCTCCATGGGACAAGGCTGGGACAGTTGCGGCATGGTCGGCGTACATTGGCAACGAAGTCGATAGCAATTGGAGTGGCTGGTTTGAGGCCGCCGGTATTTCAGAAGTCACCAGTGGTACTTGGCTTGAAGGTACGATCGATTTGCAAGCCGAATTTGGTGGCATGCCCAGCCAGATCTTCATCGCTCACGCTGCGTATTTCACGGATGATTTTCAACCGGTGAGTCCGGGGACCCAAGTCCCCGCATCGCTCGACGGCGATTTTTTCATCGAGGCCAACGAATATGTGGGCGTCAGTACGGCGTCGCTTTTGGTTGGTTGCTTCCCGCAAGACCTTGATGCCGATTGCGATCTTGATGACGATGACTTTGCGATTTTCGCAGGGTGCCTCAATGGACCGGGCACTGGTTCTTGCGCCAAATCTGACTTCGACACCGACAACGACGTCGATTTAGCCGACTACGCCGAATGGCAACGCAGCGCCGGCGATCCGCTTTCCGGCACCGAAGTGATTGCCCAGGACCTTGGCCCCAACGTCACGCGATTCTACGACGATGAAGCAGACATTGGTTCCTTACCCATGTCGCTGTCAATGGAAACCACTCCAACTGTGATCGGACCGGCAACTGAACCATTTGCAATGCGGCCATTCTTCTTTCAATCGGGCGATCGTCATGTTGCCCTGATCGACATTGATGACAACGTCAGCTTGTATGGCACGGGCGAAATTACCGGCCCGCTCCTTCGCAATGGCAAGAACACAGAAGCATGGAACACCGATGCCTATGCCTACGGCGCGAGCAACCCGAGTCTCTACCAATCGCATCCCTGGGTGCTTGGCGTTCGCGATGACGGCACCGCGTTTGGTGTGCTCGCTGACACCACATTCCGCTGTCAGATTGATTTGTCGATTGAAATTCTTTTCGCCGCAGAAGGCCCCGAGTTTCCGATCTACATCTTTGAAGGCGACACACCGCAGGAAGTCATCACGCGCCTGACGGATTTCATCGGGCGTATTCAAATGCCGCCGTTGTGGGCGCTCGGATACCAGCAGAGCAAGTATTCATACGCACCGGAATCGCAGGCCCGCAACCTCGCTGCCGAATTCCGAAATCGCGACATTCCGTGCGACGTGATCTGGTTCGACATCGACTACATGGACGGATTCAAGATCTTCACGTTTGATCCGTTCGGATTTCCTGATCCGGTGACGCTTAATAGCGATTTGCACGCGATGGGCTACCACACCGTTTGGATGATCGATCCCGGCGCGAAAGTCGAAAGCGGTTACCACGTTTACGATCAGGGGACGGCTGGCGACCATTGGACTTATGATTCCAATAGCAACGTGTATACCGGCGTCGTTTGGCCGGGCCCATCGCACTTCCCCGATTTCACACGACCCGAAACGCGCACCTGGTGGGCAGGACTCTATACCGACTTCATGGCCACCGGCATCGATGGCGTTTGGAATGATCTGAACGAACCAGGTATTTTTGACGGCCCGGGCCACTCCATGCCCGAGTCGAATCTGCATCGCGGCGGTGGGGGACTGACGCCGGGCACGCACTCGCAATACCACAACGTCTACGGCATGTTGATGTCGCGGGCGTCGCACGAAGGTATCACTGCAACCAATCCAACCAAACGACCATTCGTATTGTCGCGGGCCAGTTTCATCGGCGGGCACCGTTATGCGGCGATGTGGACTGGTGACAACATCGCCGATTGGGAACACTTCGGTTGGACCAATGCCATGACGTTGAACATTGGGTTGTCGGGTCAACCATTCGCCGGTCCAGACCTTGGCGGATTTGTCGGTGACGGTTCAGGCGATCTGTTTGCCCGTTGGATGGGCACTGGCGTATTCATGCCGTTCTGCCGCGCCCATCAAGACAATACCGGCATGGACAAGGAGCCGTGGTCGTTTGGACCAGCGATCGAAGCCACGAGTCGCACGGCAATTCAGCGCCGATATCGGTTGCTTCCATACCTGTACACGCTCTTCCGTGAGTCCACATTGAATGGGCTGCCGGTGATGCGGCCAGTGTTCTTCGCCGACGTGACCGATCCCACGCTTCGAGAGGAAGATGCAGCATTTCTGTTGGGTGCCGATCTCATGGTCGTCCCGAATCTATCGCAGAATCCGGGCAACGCGCCGACGCCTTCGCTACCATCAGGAACGTGGCGAACAATTTCGTTGGTGGGTGAAGATAGTGCCAACGATGTCAATCAGCCCGACTTGAGGGTGCGCGACGGCGCGATCATTCCGGCCGGCCCGGTGATGGAGTTCACCGGCGAGATGCCGCTCGATCCGTTGACGCTCTACGTGTCACTCGATGGTTCGGGAATGGCTGAGGGGCTACTTTACGAAGATGCAGGCGAGGGCTATGGCTACTTGGCGGGCGACTACCGTTTGGCGAAGTACACCGCCGTTCAATTGGGAAGCACCGTGACAGTTTCGGTCGAGACGCTGGAAGGCACGATGACCACGCCGGTGCGGCAGGTCAACGTCGAAGTCGTCACCGATTCGGGTGTGTTTACCGCGACAGGTGCCGAAGTCGCCAACGGTGTAATCGCAAACGTCGCACTTTAGGCACGACTCGCCCAACATCATCCGCGAAGGCGAAACTGTTTCAACGCGCATTGGCCGCTGCCGATTCCAAGCGCGCGGTCTTTCGACTACACTCCCACCCGTTACACAACCATAAAACCGTTGCATCATCGCGCGGCCTTCGCAGCGAAAGTCGTAGCGCGGCGAGCGCTGACAACATTTCAAGGAGCCATGGATCCATGAATCGTCTACCCATCACAAGACACTTTTCACTTGGCGTATTCATCGCAGTTTGTTTCTCGGTGCAACTCGCAACCGCCGAACCGGTCGTTGTCGAATCACCGGGCAAGGTGCTGAAGGTGGCGTTTGAACTCAAGGACGGTGCGCCGACGTACAGCGTTTCGCGAAAAGGCGAAGCCGTCATCAACTCTTCAAAGATGGGCTTCAAACTCAAATCGGCAGAGTCGCTCGACGGCGGTTTTCAAATCGCGACGTCCAAAGTGACTTCGGTCGATGAAACCTGGACCCAGCCATGGGGAGAAGAGAAAACGATTCGCGACCATCACAATCAACTGCGCATTGATCTGGAAGGTGCGGGCGACTCAAAGAAGAAGTTAACGATCAAGTTCCGCGTGTTTGATGAAGGGGTCGGATTTCGCTATGAGATTCCCGAACAAGGCGATGTCAAAGCGATCGAGATCACTGACGAACTGACCGAAATCGCATTCCCAGCCGACCATCGCTGCTGGTGGATTCCAGCGTTTGAAGGAAACCGCTACGAATACCGCTACACCGATTCGCCGCTGAGCAAAGCCACCGTCGTCCACACGCCGGTGACGTTTGAAACCAAGTCGAAACTCTACATCAGCCTGCACGAAGCCGCCCTGACCGATTTCTCGAGCATGGCCCTTCGTCGCACCAATGGCACCACCTTTGAAGCCGATCTCTATCCGTGGTCGGACGGCATCAAGTCGCGTGGCGCGTTGCCGATGACGTCGCCGTGGCGCACGATTCAGATCAGCGAATCACCCGGCGGGCTGATTGAGAATTATCTGATTCTCAACCTCAACGAACCGAACAAACTCGGCGATGTCTCCTGGATCAAACCCGGCAAATACGTCGGTATCTGGTGGGAGATGCACTTGGGCGTGTCGAGTTGGCATTCCGGCGACAAGCACGGGGCGACGACCGAAAACACCAAGCGGTACATCGACTTTGCAGCCAAGCACGGTTTTGACGGCGTGCTCGTTGAAGGTTGGAACATCGGATGGGACGATGACTGGATGAATGGTGAGGGCGCGTTTAGCTTCACGAAACCTTACCCTGATTATGATCTCGACGGCCTCGCGGAATTCGCCAAGGAAAAAGGCGTCAGTCTCATTGGTCACCACGAAACGGGCGGCGGCATCGAAAACTATGACAAGCAGCTCGACGAAGCGTTCGCACTCTGCAAAGAGAAGGGCATCAAAG